>JBLMZU010000659.1:0-2739 GCA_050258995.1 Bacteroidota bacterium | reverse complement strand
GCCGCGTTCGCCCGGGCACCGATGATAAAGTTCTGGTCATGTGGAATGCCCTGGCGCTGATGGCCTTTGCAGAAGCAGGCCGCTACCTGAACCGCCAGGACTATCTTGAGGCGGCCGTACGGAATGCCCGCTTCCTGCTGGATCAGCTGTATGTCTCAAATCGCCTGCACCGTTCCTGGCGGGAAGGCCAGGCAAAACATAATGCCTACCTGGAGGATTACGCCGGGCTGGTCCTGGGACTGCTGGACTTGTACCAATCGGATCCGAATCCGGAATGGTACGAGATGGCTTTAGCCCTGGCGGACCAGATGGTCACTCATTTCAGCGACCCGGATGGCGGGTTCTTCGATACCAATGACGAGCATGAGGCCTTACTCATCCGTCCAAAGGATATTCAGGATAATGCCACCCCTTCCGGGAATGCCCTGGCCGCCATGGCCCTGCTTCAGCTTTCGACCTACGGCGACCGCGTCGCATGGCGCGACAACGCGGAACAGATGCTGGCCGCGGTACTGAATGCCTTGACCCGCTACCCGACCTCCTTTGCCCAATGGCTGTCCGCGGCCGATTTTGCCGTGGGACCCACACACGAGGTCGCGATCGTCGGCGATCCGCAGGATGCCGGCACGCAGGATCTGCTCCAGAGCCTGTGGAAGAGTTACCGGCCGCGCCAGGTGACCGCGATTTCCGCCCACCCGCCGGGACCGGGATCGCCCGCCCTGCTCGACGATCGTCCCCTGCTCGAAAACCGGCCGACCGCCTATGTATGCCAGGGCTTTGTCTGCCTGCAGCCTGTCCATTCCGCGCAGGATATGGAGAATCAACTGGCCGGCCCATCCGCCAGCGCGGGCTGATATCCATCACATTTGACATCACATCTGGGCAACGACTTCCCGGAGAATCACGATCTCTTCATCCGTCGGAACGACCCATACCTGGGTCCGGGATGTCCGGCCGCTGACCAGGGTCTCCCGGTCGGCGGGGGCATGCTGGTTGCGCTCTCGATCGATCGTCACGCCCAGTCCCTCCACGCCGCTGCACACCTTCTCACGCAGCTTCCAGCACTTGAGACCCACATCGTCGGTAAAGACGATCGCATCCGCGCCGCCCAGGAGCCAGGTGTAGGCGCCAAGATAGGTCTGCAGGCGATGGGCATAGACCTCATAAGCCAGGCGGCAATCGGCGTTCCCCTTTTCCGCTTCCTCGATCACCTCCTGCAGGTTCGAGGAAAAGCCTGACAGCCCGATCAGCCCGGACCGGTTGTTGAGGATCCTGCTGACTTCATCCGCTGCATTCCCGGAGCGGATCATCTCCAGCACGATCTCCGGGTCGATATCCCCGGAGCGGGTGGACATGACCAGCCCGGGCAGCGGGGAGTAGCCCATCGAGGTATCCAGGGATCTGCCCTCTTTGACGGCCGCCACGCTCGCCCCGCCTGTCCCCAGGTGGCACAGGATTAGTTTGAGCGAGTCCAGGGACTTGCCCATCAGCCCGGCGACCCGGGCAGACACAAACTGGTAGGACAGCCCGTGAAAGCCATATTTGCGGAAACCATGTTTCTCCGCAAGGTCCCGGGGGATGGCGTACTGTCTGGCGGCCTCGGGCATGCCGGCATGGAAGGAGGTGTCGAACACGGCATACTGGGGAATGCCGGGCAGCTCTTCCAGGCAGACTTCGATCACGCTGAAGGAGTTGGGGTTGTGGATGGGCGCGAACGGCAGGCATTCCCGCAGCCTGCTCATCGTAACCTCGTCCACCCTGGTGGTCCGCTCGAACAGCATCCCGCCGTGGACGAAGCGATGCCCGATGGCGTCGATCGGGACCCGGTTCTCCTCCAGGATTGCGAGGATCTGCCGGGCGGCGATGCGATGCGAAGGCAGGTCTGTTGTCCGGCTGCCCGGCAGGCCACGGATCGTCCAATCGATCACAGCATCCGCCCGAGTCTGGGTGGCAACGTTCCTGGCCTTGCCGGAGGCAGACACTTCCGTCTGGCCGTGATCGATTGTTTGGTACACTTTAAAGCCCTGTGACGAGCTGCCACAGTTGAAAATAAGGATATTCATCGTTACATCTCGCGTGTTTTTTGTTGCGTCCCCCGATTCAGAAACATCATCCGGGCTTGAGGCTGCCAGGCGCAGCACACCCATTTTCCCCCATTATACAGAAATAAGAGGCCCCCGGGCGGGAGCCTCTTATTTTATTTCGGTTCTATATTTGCGTTGGGATCTGTCTTTGTCTCAGTCTCTGTCTTCGTCTCTTTGTCCTTGTTGTCTTCGTCCGTGTTGGAGAGGCCGTCACGAAAGGACTTGATGCCCTTGCCAATCTCTCCACCGATCTTTCCGATGCGGCCCGGTCCGAATAGCAGCAGTACAATGATCAGAATGACAATCCACTCAGCGCCGCGCGGTAATCCAAGCATGTCATACTCCTTTGTTGATTTTCATGCTTATCCTACCACAGAATTATGCCGGATGAACATTACAGCTCACGGCGGTACAGCAGGCCTTCGATGTAGCGCAGGAAGCGGCGCACCGAGGAGCGCAGGCGGGCAAACCGGCGGTACTGCTGCGGGCTGACGTGTCTCTTGCTCGGGATCGGGCCTGTCCACTCGGCGGCCAGGGCACCCCAGGTCAGGCCGGCCCCAAAGCCCACCATGACCAGCTTGTCGCCTTTCTGGATCTGTCCCTTCTCCAGCGCTTCCACCATGGCGATCGGGATGGAGGCCGTGGATGTGTTTCC
>JBLMZU010000658.1:0-3908 GCA_050258995.1 Bacteroidota bacterium | reverse complement strand
TGGCGGTTGGCCAGCTCGCCGCGCTTGCCCTGCTGGGCAGGGAGATTGAGCCGGCCAGGGCCACACTGCAACAGACGGCGACCGCCATGCAGCAATACCTCTCCATCTGGGAGGAACGTGTCGGTGAGATCGGCAGGCAGATCGGCCTTCCAAAGCGCCTGGCAGTGCTTGGACGCGGCTCTTCCATGGCTGCCGTTTATACCGGGACCCTGATCCTGGGCGAAGCGGCCAAGTATCTGGCCTTTCCCTACCAGGCCGGTGAATTCCGTCATGGCCCGCTCGAGCTGGCCAATCCTGATCTGACCGTGCTGCTCTTTGCCGGGCCGGAGGGGACGCGCGATCTGAACCGCCGTCTGCTGCAGGAATTACGGGGCTACCAGGTCAATGCCTTCTGGGTGGGCGACGGCATGCCCGAATGGCAGCTGGACCTGCCCGAAGTCCCGGCGATCGGGCAGCCGTGCATGGAAATCCTACCCCTGCAGCTGCTGAGCATCCACCTGGCGCGCCAGATCGGCGTCGAGCCTGGGGCGTTCTTCCGCTCGGGCAAAGTCACCCTGGCGGAATAGAAGGATCGGCCAGGGCAGCATGGGCAGACCGTTGACCGACCTGACGTTTGAAGAATGGGTTCTCTTTGTCTTTGACCACCCGTTCGACGAGTCCCGGCTGGAATGGTATTGGGAGATCGAGGCGGACTGGTGGGAGGGTCCCGCCTCCCGGACCATCCAATATTTGACCCGGGCGTTCGAGAACGCGGCAGAGGTCTTCCGTCCCTACAGCGACAGCCAGCTCAACCGGGGCCTGTGGTACCTTGCCAGCAATGCCTGCTCGGATCACATGCTCACTCTCCTGGATCTCAGCCTGCCCTGGAGCGAGAGACGCCGATGCATCCGTTCCATTTATACGCTCTATGAGCAGTGCTTCGCGCCGCGCTGCACGCCACACCTCAGCCACCTGGATGAGGCGGGTGTAGGCCCCTTGAATTCCGTCTGCTATATGTGGTGGGACATCCTGCCGGTGTACGGCCAGCCGGGTGATCCGTCCCGGCGGGAAACGGACGCGGAGATCTTGCAGGTGCTGGAGTCTGCTCTGCAACTGGAACCGATCGCCTGCCGGGAGTGCGCGCTGCACGGCCTCGGGCACTGGGGGATCTATTATCCGGACCAGGTCCAGGCGACGATCGACCGCTTCCTGCAGCGCCAGAAGGATCTGCCCGAAGGACTGCGTACCTATGCTCTCAATGCGCATCGAGGTTGTGTGCTGTAACGGGTGACCCTCTGACCGGCCAGTTGGATGGGCCGATCGCCCGGGAGGCAGGAGATCACCTGCCGGGCGATTGCTTCCGCTTCTTCCGGCTTTTGAAGAACTTCTTCTCGTCAATAAAGGTGACGTCGGCAGCTTTGGCGCTCTGGCGGTCCACCTTCTTATCCCCGATCATAAAGGTATCCCAGGGCGAAACACCCAGCTCGTCCATGATTTCCAGGATCATCCCCGGATGAGGCTTGCGGTTTGGATCATCCCGGGCGAAGGGATTTTCCCTGTCGTTCAGCCATATTTTTGCCTTGGGATCACAGGGACAAAGACGCCAGGCCGAGACACCGCCGACTTTATCGGCACAATTCCGGACCAGCTCCTCTGCCTCGTCGAGAGTGATGATCCCGTGGGCGACCGCGATCTGGTTGGTGGCGATGGCGATCTGGTGACCCCCCTGGCGCAGCTCGGCCAGTTTTTCAAACACGCCTTTCCGCAGGGTCTGCTCTTCCGGCTTGAGTGGGGAGCGTTTAAAGAACCAGCGACTCCTGACCGCACGCAGCAGGGTCTTGTCTTTATCGAAAATATATAAACTCATGTTCCTTTCCTGAAACGCCAGCAATTGTCTGGCATCCGAAACGAACCAGCCGGATGGTCACGGAAGGCTCCCAATTATGCCAGCTCGGAAGTGCAGTTTGGACAGCGCGTGGCTTTAAGGGGGATCGAGGTGAAACAGCGGGGGCAATCCTTGGTCGTCGGCCCGGCTTTTTTCTCCGGTTCCTTTCTCGCCAGCCGGTTCATCCCACGAACCATCAGGAAGACGATAATCGCAATAATCAGGAAATCGATCACGGCCTGCAGAAAGTCACCCCACTTGATGACGGCATTCCCGACCTGGATGGCCAGGCTACTTAAGTTAAGGCCGCCGAGAAACAGTCCAATGATTGGCATGATGATGTCGTTCACAAGGGCGGTGACAATTTTTCCGAAAGCACCGCCAATGATCACGCCAACCGCCAGGTCGATCACATTGCCGCGCAGGGCAAATTCCTTGAATTCCTTCCACATATAGATCTCCTAAAGAACGGGTAAATAAATTGAAAGATACTCTCGATGGAGAGGCACCCTGAATCGAATCCATGATGCAGGCGCAATGCCTTCCCGGGTTGTGATAAGAGCCTGATTGCACGGTGAATAACGAGTGAATGTCCGGGTGAATATTGAACCGTCCCATGATTCTGCCCGATGTCACAAATCTTATTCTCAAAGGGATTGCAGGTCAATTAGGGAAGTTCCCTTATGCAAATGAAAATATGTCATAATGAGCACAGGGAACGCGCTGAAAGAGTGAATGACACAAGTATGGAAAATGCGAGGTCCTTTCAATGAAGATCCTGGTTTTATGTGGTGATGAGTGGCATCCGCCGGAAATTGCCAGGCAGGGCCTGGGAGCGCTGTCAGGGGCGGAATTCGAATTCGACTGGGCTGAGGAGGTCCATGGCTGGAGGCCTGAGTCCATGATGGCGTACCCGGTTGTCATCCTGGCCAGGTCAGATCATGCCCTGGCGACCGACCCGTCCGGCTGGATGACCGATGCGGTCCAGGCGGCTTTTTCCGACTACGTGCAGCAGGGGAATGGGCTGTTCGCCATCCATTCCGGGACGGCCGGGTACGATCAAAAGCCGGTATTGCGCAGCCTCCTGGGGGGAGTATTTCTGCATCATCCCGAACAATGCCTGGTGACCCTGTCCCCGCGCCTGGATCATCCCCTGTGTGCCGGCAGCGCGCCCTTCACTCTTAAGGACGAACACTATTTCATGGCAATGGATGACCTGCAGGCCGACGTGTTTCTGAGAACCTCGTCTGCAAACGGGGAACAACCCGGTGCCTGGAGACGGACGGTGGGGAGCGGGCGCGTGGCAGTTTTAACGCCCGGGCACAACCTGGATGTCTGGCTGCATCCCTCCTTCCAGGCCCTTCTGATCAACTCTCTGCGCTGGTGCGGCAGGCAAGGATAACGGAAGTCCTGCGGGAGGCAACATGAATTTTGGCATCCATATCTTTCCCACGGAAAACTCCATCCAGCCGGCTGAGCTGGCGCGTGCCGTGGAGGAACGTGGGCTTGAGTCGCTCTGGTTTTCGGAGCATACCCATATCCCTGTCCGCTTTCTCAACGCACAGGAGGGAAAGCCGGCCCTGCCGGATTACTACTGGCAGACCTACGACCTCTTTATTGCCATGAGCCTCGCGGCTGTGGCGACCCAGAAGATCAAGATCGGGTCTGGGGTTTGCCTTGCGATCGAAAGAGATCCCATTCTTCTCGCAAAGGAAGCCGCCACCCTGGATATCATCTCCCAGGGACGCTTTATCTTTGGCGTCGGCGCGGGCTGGCTCGAGTCGGAGATGGCCGACCACGGCGTTGCCTACCGGACCCGCTTCCAGCTTCTCAAGGAACAGCTTCGGGCGATGCAGGCGATCTGGACCACGGACGTATCCGAATTTCACGGCAGGTTTGTAAACTTTGACGGGATGCGGGCTTTTCCGAAACCCTGCCAGCGGCCGCATCCGCCGATCATAATGGGCGGCGAGGGCGAAAATGCCATCGAGTGCGCCGCCGAAGTCTGCGATGGCTGGGCCCCATGGACGGTGGGATGGCCTAC
>JBLMZU010000657.1:0-12055 GCA_050258995.1 Bacteroidota bacterium | reverse complement strand
GGCAGGATGTACGCTTCTGCCCGGTTTGAATATCCATGACTTCCACGCCACAGCCATCTGTGCCGAGGTAGACGTGATTGCCGTCGAGGGACAGATCCTGCTGCGGGTCGCGGGCGGAAAGAGGATAGGCAGGCGGACACTTCGTCAGCGCCTCCTCGATCACATCGCCCTTGACCTTGACGATCTTCTTTTCACGATCGACGGTTGCGCCATTGGCCTCCCAGATCTCCAGGGCGCGCGAAGATGGGAAACGTATTCCCACGTGTTCTATGATCCACAAGGTTGCTTCGTGGATTTTTTTGACTTCTTCCTTTGTTAAGACTTCGAGCTTCAGCTTCGGATTGCTGATCGACTTGATATTTTTGGACATAGTTCCTCCCGGGGACTATATCTCTACTCTCTCGTCGCTGGTCTAAGAATTCACCACAAAGTGTCACAACACTTGCACCGCACGCAAGTGCAGGTGAGTGTCACGAAGGTTTTACTTTGTGTACCTTTGTGGTGAAAAATTTTTATTCCTTCCCCACCAGTTGCTTGGCAAGCTTGACTGCGCCGACGGCATCTTCAGATGTCCCATCCGCCTTGATCTTTTCCGCCCAATCCTTGGTGATGGGAGCACCGCCGACCATGACCTTGATGCGCGGCCGCAGGCCTTCCTTGTCGAGCTCCTCGATCACTTCGCGCTGGCGGACCATCGTCGTCGTGAGCAGGGCGCTCATGCCGATGATCTGGGCGTCGATCTCGAGCGCCTTGCCGATGATCTTTTCGGCGGGCTGGTCCACACCCAGGTCCACGACTTCGAAACCGGAAGCGGCCAGCATGGTGCCGACCAGGGTCTTGCCGATCTCGTGGATATCCCCTTCGACGGTGGCGAGCACGACGCGTCCCATGATCTCACGGGCTTCGCCAAGCTTGAGCAGCTCCGGCTCGAGGGTTGCCACCGCGGCCTTCATTGCTTCCCCTGCCATTACCAGCTCGGGCAAAAAGGCTTCGCCCTTGCCGAACTGGTCACCAATGTAGTTGACGCCCACCACGAATCCCTTGGTGATCGTATCCAGCGGGTGCATTTTGAACTCGAGGGACTTTTGGGCCAGCTCAACGGCCTGTTCCGATTCGCCGTCGATGATGCTTTGTGCCATCTGCTTGTAGAGCTCTTCGATTTGTACGTTATCGATCATAGTCCTATCTCCTTATTTCATTGTTTTCTTCATCAGGGGTGAGACCTGCTCTTCTTTTTCACGTAACAGCTCGACGGGGATATCCAGATACTCTGCCAGCCACTTGCCGGACTCCATCAGGTGTTCGATCGATTTTTGCACGGCTCGGTCCCCGTCTCTTTTCTTGAGGGCATCGACAATGGCCACATGTTCCTGATAGGTGCTCAGCATGCTGTCTGCCAGCAGTTCCGGGTATCGGAAGAGGGCTTCATACAGGAGCCAGTCGGGAAAGGCGTTGGTCACGACCGCATACAGCTTGATCAGCAGGTCGTTCCTCGTCGCTCCCGCAACGGCCGCATGGAATTCGCGGCTCGACTGTCGCTCGGACGAGACATCCTTGAGAGTCTCGTGCTTTTTCATTTTTTCAAGGATACTTTCGAGGCCTGCCACCTGCTCGGGGGTGATATTGCGGGCCGCCTCCTGGGCCATGACCGCTTCGAGCACCAGCCGCAGACCATAGGCTTCGACCACATCCTGGGTGGACATTGCCCGGACGCGCACGCCGCGGTAGGGAACCCGTTCTGCCAGGCCGGCCGAGACCAGGAGATCGAGCGCTTCGCGGACGGGGGTCATGCTGACGCCCAGCTGGGTGGCAATATCGTCCTGCCGGAGCCAGTCCCCGGGCTTATAGGTGCCGGAGATGATCTTCTCGTGCAGGACATCGTAAATATCCTCCTTGAGAGGCCGCTTTTGAATGAGATCCGTTTCCTGTGTGGAGGGAGGGGTAAACATCAGATACCTTTGGTATCCGACATTATATATTATATATAATTTTTAGTACAGGAATTCACAAGATTTTAGATTTTGGACTGATGATTTTAGATTGGGGGTGAGCTTGCGAGGGATATCCTGGAGAAACCGGGATTTATGAATTTCGATTTGCGACTTCGGATTGCTGGTAGAGGTGATGCTGCTCGATATAGTGACAGACCGACAATGGAACGTAGTAACGGAACGGCTGGTGGTTGGCGATCCGGGTGCGGATCTCGCGTGAGGCGATCTCGAGCAGGGGGGCGTCCACGTAATGGATCTTGGAACTGATGCCGGGCAGCTCATGTTCCAGCGATTCCAGGTTTGGCTGTTCTCCCGGGCGCCGCATGACTCCCACCCAGTGCGAGGCATAGAGCAGCTCTTTAGGCCTGTGCCAGGTCGGCAGATCGCGCAGTGAGTCGCCGCCGATGATCGGGGTGATATCCGCCTCAGGATACTGGTCGGAGATGGCTTCGATGGTATCCAACGTGTAGTGCGGACCCGGGCGGTCCAGTTCGACTCGTGAAAGCTCAAAGGCAGGATTGTCAGTGATGGCCAGATTGACCATGGCCAGGCGGTGTTCCACTGGAGTGATGACCTGTTCCTGCTTATGGGGCGGGTCAGGGGTCAGGACCCACAACAGCCGGTCGAGGTTCAGCTGCCATTGGGCCTCTGAGGCAAGGATAAGATGTCCCAGGTGGGGCGGGTCGAAGGTCCCGCCGAAAAGACCGATCTGTTCACGTGCCATGCAGGAAGTATAACGCGTTCCTCGCAACCAACTTGAAAGAATTTTAGTATTCCAGTACAATGCTAAGCAAAAATAGGTTTTTGCTTAGCAAGGAGATTGTATGGCTCTTCCTTCTGTTAAAGTTAGTAATCGTTATCAAATTGCGGTTCCGCAGCATGCGCGAAAACAACTCAAAATAAAAAGTGGCGATCGGTTGCTGGTAGATGTTCAGGATGGAATGATTGTGCTTCTGCCAGAACCACAGAATTATACACAAGCACTAGCAGGCTTGCACCGCGAGATTTGGGACAAATCAGGAGAATATATTATCGGAGAGCGCAACGCATGGAACGACTCACCCAAAAGTTAACCAGGCTGGGAACTGTTGGCATTGACACGCCGGCCTTTATCTATCATCTGGAAGCACACGATAAATATTTACCTCTGACGCAAAAATGTTTTTCGAGCCTGGAGAACGGTAAATGGCATGGTATTACATCAACGATCACTTTGATGGAAATCAATGTGCATCCTTGGCGCGTGGGGCGTGAGGATGTTGCCAGAAAATATGAAACTTTGCTGATGAATTTTCCAAATTTGGTGATTGTGGATATTGACCGTGACATCGCCCGGATTGCTGCGCAATTAAGGGCCCGGTTTGATATCCGGCCTCCAGATGCATTACAAATTGCAGCAGGGCTCGCAATGGGGGCAAAAGGTCTTCTAACGAATGATCACCGCTTGTCTGTATTACAGTCTTTGACGGAAATCATTGTTCTGGACGACTATTTGGGGTCTTGAATAACCTATCGATACAATCGAACGGCCTGTTATTTCTCAACGTAGGAGAATATAACCATATCGTTAAGGCTTAAAAAGGATGAGGAGCATATTATGAACCAGACATACGATGCAATCGTCATTGGCGCGGGTGTGATGGGAGCCAGCATTGCCTTTCACCTGGCCGAGCGTGGACTCAAAGTTGCCATCCTCGAGCGCAGGGTCACTGCCTCGGGCGCGACCGGTCACTCGAGTGGGCTTGTCCGCATGCATTACGACCTGGCGGCCGAATCCGAGCTGACCTTCAGAAGCTATCAGCTCTATTTCAGCAACTGGAGGGAACGCGTCGGCGGGGAATGCGGATTCCAGCAGACAGGCTTCCTGCAGATTGCCAGGCGCGAGCATGAAGACAAACTGCGCGGCAACGTCGCCAACCAGCAGCACCTTGGGATCAACACCTCGGTCATCACGGTGGACGAAGTCCGGAAACTGTTCCCTGACCTCGTCACCGAGCATTTCGATGTCGCCGCATACGAACCCGATTCGGGCTACGCCGATGCAACCCTCACGACCAACTCGTTCATCGAAGCGGCCAAACGCAACGGCGCAACCCTCCTCCAGAATTGTGAAGTGACGGCCATCCACATGCAGGGAGATAAGGTCAGGGGACTCGGCACAAATAAAGGCGATCTGGATGCGCCCATCATCATCAACGCGGCTGGGGCGTGGGCGAGGCAGGTCGCAAAGCTCGCAGGCATCGATGTCCCGCTCGTGACGTGGACCCATGATGTTGCCTTCCTCTACCGCCCGCCGTCGCTGGGACGCATCCCGGCCTGCATCGACGATGTCATTCATTGCTACTACCGGCCCGAGGGCAGCGCGCTCATCCTGGCCGCGGGCGAGGACGAATCGCTGCGCGGCGAGCCGCCGGATGCCGAGGAACAGACGCCCACGAACACGTTCCTTGAAAAATTGATCGACCAGATGGTCAAACGCATTCCCAGGATCGAAGAGAGCGGACTGCACTCCATCCATGTCGGGCGCGACGGCATCACACCCGACCAGCGCGCCATTTACGGTCCTTCCGGGCTGGACGGCTTTTATCTCGCCTGTGGGCTAAGCGGCACCGGCTTCAAGACCTCCCCCGCGGCAGGCGCCAGCCTCGTCGAGCTCATCCTCGACGGCGCGCCCGGCACTGTAGATATCACGCCCTTCCGCTTTGAGCGCTTCGCCGAAGGTAAACTGCTCGAAGGGGAGTACGGGTACGGTCATATCTGGAAATAGAAAGAATTGTTAATGCAAAAATCTACGTCCTAATTCTGGGACGTAGATTTTTTATTGTGTGTTACTTCAAGGAGCGATTGAAGTAGTACTTTTATGGGTCAACAATCACTGTACAGGTGTACGTGCCTGGTTTGAGACCGTTGGCAGCCACTTTGGCCGGATCGATGGGGCCTTGAGGTGAGTTGCCAATGTTATTGTTGCTGGAGTCGACACAGGTGATTGTGCTCTTTGTTCCACCAGACACCTCAGATGTGGCACTGATCAGGAGATCGGTGAGCGGGGTGTCGGTGAAGGAGGCCGATGCCCCAAGGTAGGTGCTATCGCTGCATTTTGCATTGGCACTCACTGCGGCGGACTGGGCTGTCGAATTGTCGATCGCGTAGCCGCTGGGAGCTTTGGTTTCTGTGACGGAATACGTACCGAATGGAAGGGCGTCAACACATACTGTGCCATTGGATCCGGTTGATACCGTGTTGGAGTAGTTGTTGGGTCCTGTAATCGAGAACGTTGCTCCACTGAGTGGAGTCGCAGCCGCCTTACTCGATGTCTTGATGATCTTGATGGCGCCAAGCTGTTGTTGATTCTGGTAGGTGCAGGTGAGAACACTGCTGGGTGCTACTGTGATATCCGCCTGGAGTGAACCAGGACTGTCCTGCTTCCCGCTCGAGCCTGTACCCGTTGCAGTACAGACCAGGCCCTCCAGCACGAAGTTTGCAGTCCCGCTGCCTTCTGTGACGGTGTAGTTCCCTTGCGGTACATTTTTACAGTCCTCGGTGTTTGCAGAGGAATCGGAATTCGTGTTGCCGCTGTCGTTCAGCGTAAAGCTATCAGGAGTGGGATCGCTGCTGCAGTTGAGCTGGCTGCCAGCGATTGTGGATGTAAAGCTGAAGCTCTGGTTGATTCCTCTTGGATCGCTGTGCTTGATGATCACGACCTCGCCGCAGTTGCTGATGTTCACTGGGATCGGAGCAATGAAGTCCTTGATCTCCGCCGTGAACGAGGCCGAAGAACGACTGCGTACGAACGCGCTTCCAAAGGCCTCACACGTTCCGGCTGGGAAAACACCCGCCTTTGTCAGGTCGATCGCCGTTTCACCGAACTGCAATGCCGGTACAGGGTTGATGTAGTTGGCACTACTGGAAAAGAGCGGGTCAGCAACTGGATCGAGATTGTTAACCGCCGCGATCGAGTCGGTCCCATCCAGGGTGACTTGATCACCCCAGCATGGGAATGTGCTAGAACTGAAGCAAGCATTCGTGGCAAAGTTCGGAACCGCCGGAGTCGTCGCACTGGTCAGCCAGCGAAACAAACCGATGGATGGTCTGCCGCCCCCGTTGGTGAAGTCATAGGTGACCAGCAGGTCCCCCGCGGTACGGAGAAGCGTCTTGCTACCAGAGGTCGTCAGGTCTGGCTGGGTCTTCTGGTTGATCTCAAAGTCAAAGTTGGCCGTACCGAGCACATTCGTGCGCTCCCAGCCGAGATAAAGGAAGTTGTGGTTATTGGAACCGATCTCGGATGCCTCATAGAAACGAGTGAGGTCACTCTTGTTCGGGGGGATCGAGCCGTTGACCACAGTAACGTTTGGATTGTCTTCCTTGGTGCCCTGACCAAAGGCGTTATCCCCACTGCCGCTTGGCAGGTCGAAGCCAGGATTCAGGCCCGCCACGTTCTGCCAATCGGTAGTGCCAAAGGCGGTCGGGCTCGTCTGCAAGTTGCCGTCGCCGCCGGCGAAGGTGCTGCCGCTGAGTGCACCAAGACAGTTCGGAGAGCCGTTGTTGGCCGGAGAGAAGTCACATCCGCTCGGATTGTCGGCCAGCGCGGCCCCCGTCATCGTCAGAGTTAATGCGGCTAAAAGCAAGGCTGTAAAACCAAGTTTCGTAAATTTGCTATACATTCTTTGTTTCCTTTGAATATAAATGGTCAATATTGTTTATTGAACACCTTATGTTAGTAAACTGATGGGTCAGGGCAAGCGATTCTCCTTTCCACTCGTTCCGGGAGTTTCAATCGTTGAAGATAAAATTAGATGCATCGGCAATCTGCCGGTTGCATCCATGGAACTGGTAATGATTGGGATGATCGGGAAAAGAAGAACGACGACCAGGGCCATCAGGAGCAAAAAGATGGCATCTGGCAGTTGATTTTCCAACATCACCTTGAAGGCAAGCGAATCAGGCGCGATTCGTTCAGGATCGATAACCATGAATTGTGGTATGTGTAAATCTGATTCTCAGCTGGGTTGGCGTTTTGGTATACGTCCACCACTCAAGACACCAGTGTAATGACTGGTCGTTAAATATCCCCACGTGATGTGAACGCAATTGGCCGGTAAGGGGTTTAGATTAAAAGTTGTTCCTGATATATATCAAGAAGTATTGTATGTCGGGACCGGTCGTAATTCAATCGTAAAACAGGTCACATTGGTCGCAACAAGCTAAATGAAGGATAAGTATTTAGAGTCAGTACTCTATACAGGTCAATCTGAGCGATTGTTTGGCTGGTCTATCATTTCCATATACATGATGTCTGAACAAAGCCGAATGCCTGACCGGTGCTTTCAAACCGATGAAAAAAGCGCACTACCAGATGGAAGTGCGCTTCGCAAGTGAGTGGATCAGATTTAATTTTTGGCCACTTTATAAATCTTCACCTGGTCGTTCGCGTACACCTGACTCCATAGATCGCTGGGCTGGTCGAACTTGTTGATGCCATCGCCGGCGTAATAAATCCTTTCCAACGGGCCGACATAGATGTACCGCACATTGTAGCGATCCAGCAAATTTTTCAGTTGCTGTGGGTCGGTGCTGGTGAAGATGGCGTTCATATCCTGGATGCGCTTGTCGACGATCTCCCCGGGCAGGGCGGAGCGCTGCTGTTTCTGGTGCCAGTCCCAGCCGATGATGGTGGGCAGGCCGGTATAGATCGAGACGCGGGATCCCCAGCGGTAGAGAGGTGTGCTGGCTTCGGCGATGGTGGGAATGCCATGTACGTTCTGGCGCAGCCATTCCATGGCCTGGCGATCCTCATTCAACGTGACCGGACGGCCGTCGTCGAAATAGGTGGAGGTCTTCATGTACGCAGTCCCATCCAGGGTGGTGGAGTTGCTGTCGGGGAAGCGGTCCTTGATGCGGACGGGCGTTGCCGTCAGCGGATAAAGGAAGCAGGCCGCCAGGAGCAGGCTGAACACGGACCACCAGACGACAGATCCGGTGCTGCGGCTTGACTTGGGGGCCCTTTCGTACGCTGCTGCAACCTGAGGCGTCCAGGCCTGTCCTTCCTCCGGCTCGGCGACGCTGACCTTTTCCACAGAGCGGCTGCCCTTCAAGCGGGCAGCGATCTGCGGGATCACGACCGCGGCGGCTACGGCCCACAGCACCCACACCTGCAGATAGAATTTGAAGACCGTGTTCATGCGACTGATGTCGCCCTTGAGCACAATCACCTCGACCATGGCGGTCAGGATCAGTCCCAGCCCGACCATGCACAGGAGGAACTGGCGGACGGGGCTGGGTCGCCCGCTGAACAGCAGGAGTGCACTCAGCAGGGCCAGGAGCAGGGCCAGGCCAATGACCGGCTTGAGCAACAAAGCCAGGACCCCGAATGCCAGTGCGACACTGCTGGCATCCGATACCAGCTGGTAGGTGGGCTGGCGGTGCGTCAGGTGATCGAGATGAGACTGCAGCCTGGACTGGCGTCGCCAATACCTGAGTTTCAATCTCGCCGTTCGTACCACTGCGTTATGTCCCTTGCCGTGAAGGAATTCATCGACGAGGTAGGTCGCGATCACGAACAGGAAGAAACCATGGATCAGCAGGTAGGCCCATAACGGGGTCTGTGAGCCTTTCCAGAGCTGTGCGCCAAAATTGCTGCCGGCGTAGTTGCTGTGGAAGGGCTGGAACAGCAGCCTGCCTGCAATCACAACCAGGACGAACTGCAGGCCGGCCATCCACAGGGCATTGAAGTCGAGACGCCCGCGCTGGCTGTAGGCGCGCAGGAGCAGGGCTGCCCCGACCAGCAAAATATAGGTGGGGAAGTCCCAGGTGTTGATGGTCCACAGCGCGCCGGTGGTGAGCGCCAGGAGGGCCAGGGTCAGGATCTCGGCCGGATCCCGCCACCACGCTTTTGCCTCATCACGCTGACTGCGGATGACGTTCAGCCCCAGGGCGAGGACCAGCAGCGTGAACGGAAGCGACATCATATGGGCATGCAGGTCGCCGAAGAGGAAGGTGAAGTAGGGCAGCTCGTTGATGGGTCCCGCTTCGCCCTGGGCCGCCGGGATGACGCGGGTCGAATTCCAGTACCACCATTCGGTACGGATGCTCGTCAGATGGTGCTTGAGCATCAACTGGCTCAGGCCGTCCGTAAATTGCGCAAGCTTCGTCATCGCAGACGCGTTCTCAGGCGCTGTGAATGTGCTCATGTCACGTACGCCGTCGTAAAGCAGCTTGACCTGGGCGAGATTCCCGATTACGGCCACAAAGAGCGCGCCGCACAGGGCAGTCACCAGCAGTCGCCGGATGCTGAACCGCCGGGTCGCGGCGAAGTTCAGGGCCACGGCCGCGCCTCCCATGGCCGTCATGGCAAAGAACGTGGGTACGGCCAGGTTGTAGCCAATGTAGGGAACGATGCCGGTCAGGTGCAGGAGGGAGGCCACCAGCACGAACCCAAAGTAGTAATAGTTGATATACCCACCTGTGAACCAGGGATCATAGGAGGGGAAGTAGGGTGTGTGTGTGATGGCGGTCAGGTAGGCCAGGTCCATGGGTTTTTCGCCGCCCATGCCCGGATGCCAGAGGTCCGGGTTGTGGTAGCGGACGAACAGCAGCAGGCCGAAGAAGAGCCAGAAGCCGATCTCCTCGGCCAGGAGCAGGCGCCAATTGCCGCGCATGAACTGTACCAGTTCGTGCCAGCGCTTCCGGACGATGAAGAAGGAAATCAGGCCAAAGATCAGCCCACACAGTACGATCAGCCACCAGGTGAAGGGCGCGATGCGCAGGCTGGCGATCATCCAGCTGCCCCAGGCAATGACGAGCAGGCCCAGGGACTTGCTGAAGATATAGCCGCGATCCGTCAGACGCTGGAACGTGGTCAGGGTAAGGGGCAGGGCCAGCAGGCCGATCAGCTCCAGGATGAGGACCCAGGCCAGGATCGGATTGCGGCTGCCCCAGCTGTTCTCATTCACTTCTGCGCTGGATGTGACGGCTGCCTTCTGGTAAAGCGCCTCCTGTTGATCTGTCAGCATCAGTTCACTGGGAGCAGCGGTCGCCTGCAGCGGAGTCAGGTGCAGAACCGATTCCCAGGCGATCCCGTCGCCGAGCAGCTTGCGTACTTTTTCCGGATCGAAAGCCGCGGTCTTTTTGAAGATCTGCACGCGTGGATGATCGTAGACGCTGAAGGACTCTTCCGCGCTCTGGTCGGGGATCTGGATGCCGAACAGCGATGGGTAGGAGGTGAAGTCCTTGACGCGCTCGAACCCCAGTTTGCCGTCGAACAGCAGCTGGTAATAGCGGGTCGTCATCGGATAGCGCATCGGCAGGCGCGGAATCGAACCGTACAGGCGGTTGCTGGACAGGATGATGTAGTCCGCCTGGGTCAGGTTGTCCACCATCCAGTTGAGCTTGTCCGGCGTGTCGTCCTCGTAGTTCTTCATCTCCACCGAATTGAAGAGACCGCCGTCACCGTAGGAGGTGATGCCGTCCACGCCGCCGATCGGCAGCCAGTCGTCCCAGTGCTCGTTTGCCAGGGTGGACCCGGCCGGGATGTTCTGCTGCATCCAGCGGGAGGCGGCGATGCGGGTGTTGGGACGGTCATAGATCGAGTTAAAGGCCAGGGCGTACAGGAATGTCCCGGCCACGACCACGACGATCAGCGGGATCACGACATAGCGGCTGGTCGCCACCCGTTGGGTCTTTCCCACCCAGGCAGGGCCGGTCGCTGCCGGCTCCTCCGGGCCGTCCACTTTTTGCATCGAATGGACCATGCGCTCCCACAGCCAGAACAGGAAGTAGGCGCCCAACAGGATCAGGAACGGGTAGATCGGCAGGAAGTAGCGCATGAACTTGATGAACGTGATGGCGTGGTAAACAAAGGTGACGCCCACATAGGTGACCGGGATCAGGTGCTCGAACTTGCGGTAGCGAAGCAGCTCATAACCCGCCAGGAGCAGCCCGGCAAAACTGGCCAGGCCGAGCGGCAGGCCCATCCCCCACAACAGGATGTTATACAGCGGGAACGCAATGGAGCGTCCGGTCCACTGCTGGACCCAGGGGAGGTCGGTCTGGCCGGCGGTGATCTTTTGCTGCTCGATGATATCGTCGACCCACTTCGGGTTGAGGGAAAAGTTCCAGAAGCCGGGACCGGCGAAGGCGATCGGCTGGAGGATGCGGAAGGTGAGCAGTGCGATCACAAAGATCGTCAGCGTGCGGGTCAGCGTAAATTCCAGCGCCCGGCCCAGGTCACCCTGCCGGGTGCGGCGGTAAAAGTCATAGCCCGCCATCACCAGGATCGGCACGATGAGGGTAAAGACACTGACCTTGGAGGCAAGCCCCATGCCGAACATCAGGCCCGTGAACACATAATCGAGCCAGCGCCCGCTTTCATGGGAGCGCAACAGGAAATAGATCGTCGCCAGGATAAAAAGATTGGCAAACGTATCGACTGCGTAAAAATGGGAGAGCTGGATGTTCAGCACGCTGAACGCCAGGAGTGTGGCGGCCAGCAGACCGATCTTCCTGCCATACAGCCTCCTGCCGATCAGGAACAGGAACAGGATCGAGCCGAGATCGAAAAGTCCCGACATGACACGACCGACCTGGGTAATGGCATCGTAATTGTTCCTATCCAGGTGAATGGCTGTCCACTTGACGATGTATACGGGGAGCATGCCATACACAAACAGGCCCATATTGGGATTGGAGTACGGACTCAGAGTGGAGACATCGGGATTGTAATAATCTTTAAAGTTCTCCGGCCACTGGAGATCGTTCGTCACCGTGGAGAGGAATCTCTCATCCGGATGCTGGTGGCGGCCCTCGTCCCAGTTCAGGCCGTTGAAGCGCAGCAGCGCTGCGATGATCAGGACGGCGATCAATACAGCATAGGCCACGCCCGGCTTCTCCAGCGCATCCGAGAGCCTCCTGAGCAGGGAGGCTCCATTCCACTTGCGGGTTCCTTCAGGGGAGGAGATGTTCGTATCAGTGGAGCTCATAAAGATTCCTCATTGGACATAATTCTAATTCTCTATTCCATTTAAATCTTGATATTGTCCCAGGGGAGGGGATAAATAGTGAGCGGGAAC
>JBLMZU010000656.1:0-6679 GCA_050258995.1 Bacteroidota bacterium | reverse complement strand
GATGACCACCGAAAGCCTGCGCTACGGCTGGAGCCTGACACCCTGGCACACCGCCATTCCCGTCAGTGTGCTGGGCATCGTAGCCTACCAGGAAGGCAACCTGAAGGAAGCCTTCCGCCAGCTCTCCGACAGCCTGGCAGCCTGGCGCACCGTGGGGGATCCGCGCGGCCTGGTCTTCTGCATGCTCTACCTGGGCATGACCGCCCTGGCGCTCAACGATACGGCGACCACCCGCTCGGTAATCCAGGAAAGCAACACGATCGCCGAAGCCAAAATGGACCGCTGGGCGCATGCCTTTGGTCTGGATCTGCTTGGCATGGTCTGCCTGGCGGAAGGCCAGAACGAGGAGGCACTCGACTACTTCCAGCACAGCCTGGAACATTACCGGCAGATCGGCGATACTCTCAACAGCACTCAAACACTCATTCACCTGGGACAGGCGTATACGGCGCTCGAATGCCTGGACGATGCGAAGCGCCTATACGTGGAAGCCTACGCAACAGCGCTGCAGGCAGGCTGGATCCCGATCATCCTGGTTGCCCTGGTGGCTTTCATCGAGATGGAAAAGAGCCTCGCCCCTCAAACGAAACTGGCGATCGCCCTGTCCGTCCTGGCGCATCCATCCGTTACGCCCAATTTACGGGCGCGCAGTGAGCGCATGCGGGATGAGATAAGGTCCCGGCTTGCGCCCGAGCGGATCGAGGCGGCGCAGGAACTGGCAGGGGAAAAGACGGCAGAGAGCTGGGCAGAGGAAATTATCACGTAGGGGCGGATAAAAACGGGTGGGGACGGATCATGATCCGTCCCCACGTGAGCCGAGCGGGAATATTGGACCGGGACGTCCGGTCAGAAGAGGCAGATCTTGTTTTCTATAGGAAGCTCTCAATCCAAGTCAGGATCTCAGGGATGTCGATCCGTTCGGAGTAGGTAACGCCGGCACAGTTGTTGTTGGTCACAAAGGAGTTGACGCCCAGGACGATGTTCGTGTCGCCCAGCAGGTCCGGGCCGCCGGAATCGCCGAAGCAGGTACCGCCTTTGCCCTGGGACGGGTTGGCTGTCAGCTTGAGGAACATATCGCTGATACGGTCATTGCTGGCAACCAGCTGCGAGGGCGCGTAATAGCGGGTGAGGGTGCCCAACCAGACCGGCTGGCCGCCGCCAACCGCCCGCTGCTGCACGCCATAGCCAACGATATCGACCTGGGTGCCCATGTCGAGAGTGTCCACAAGGCCCGGCTCGGGCAATACGGCAAACTCGTCCACCGGCGTTGCTTCATCCAACACGACGATACCCACATCGTTCGTATCGAATCTGACCAGGCCATGCCCGCAGCCAATACAGAAGCCCGGGTAGGTGTAGGCCGTCCCGGTGATGAACGGCCCACTTGCCAGGAAGTCGGCAATGGGCAGTGTACCGCGCTCCACGTGTGTATCGAACGTCACCCAGGCCTGGGTGGCGCCATCCGTACAGTGACCTGCCGTCAACACGACGGTCGGGCTCAGCAGGGAGCCTGAGCAGCGCCAGTAGCTGGTGCCATCCGTAAAGATCAGGAGTCCCACATAGGGATGTTGATCCCCGTCCGGGACGCCGTTGGTGACCGCAAATGCTGTTCCATGTGTGCCTAGAAGAAGTGCCAGGACGACCACCATTGAAAGAAATACTCGTTTCATGGTTATTCTCCTCTGCAATTCACTAAATTCTCATCACCCCTCTCGGCTCTTGTTTATTTATAGCCTGTTCAGAAGAGAAAGTCAACCGCCGGTGGAACGTGCGTAGGATCATCATCTGCCTCCGGGTATGGAGGGTGTATGGAGGCTTTATGGAGTATCTCGCAGTGAACCCATAGAGCATCCTGTAGTGGTTCCTGCGTTTGATTTGTCGATGGTAAGGGGAAAATTGTGGATTACCGCCCCATGTTCGTTCCAGGGATGCACCCCTTCGATAAGCGCAGGCCCTGTACGCTCCATCCTAAACTCTAAAGGTTTCTGTACCTGGCTATGCCTCTGCCTGGGTGGGACATCCTGCAGGATGGAGAAGCTGGTAACCTGTAAAAAACTTGAGGGCCTTTCTGTGGACCAGTGTAACCGGCTTTCCAGGTGGCGAAGCTTACAACTACTCCACCGCTGGGAACAAAAAATCCGCATATGCCGCGTGGCAATTGCCGTGAAAATATCCAGGGTCACTCAGAATAGTCTCAGATGTGGTGTATGCAACCCAATCGGAAGGACTATAATGAGATCAATGAAACGCACTGTCCTCACTTATATCATCGGCTCTCTGCTTGCCGGGGTGCTCATATTTGGGGTGCGGCGAGTATTGAATCCAACCTATACCCCTACAAGAACGATCACTACAGACGTGGTTCAAGGCATCCTTGTAGGCGTCGGGCTGGCTTTTATCACGTTACTCATGATCGGGAACTCCTATATTACGAAGGTTAACGGCTGGACAACCATGACCGGCTGTGGCGAGCCTGACAATGGCTTATTGCGGCGAGCCGCGTGCAATGTCATCTTTCTTGGGCCCGTAAACGTACCGCAGGAAGCGATGTACTGGACGACCAGCAAGGATGGCGCTGGACACACATTAAACGGGCAGCACAACTACATCATTCACTTCCCGGCGGGTCAACTCCCTTCGAATCATGCGTTCTGGTCGCTGACGATGAGTGATGCGAAAAACCGCTTCGTGGCGAACCCGGTCAATCGATACAGCGTGGGCGATCGCTCCGGTCTTGTGCCGAACGCCGATGGTTCGATTGAAATCTATATTCAAAACAGCGTTCCGGCAGGCCACGAAACCAACTGGCTGCCTGCTCCCTCCGGGAAATTCGTACTTTGGCTGCGAGCCTATCTGCCCGGTCAAACCATTCTCGACGGCGACTACAAAGTGCCACCGGTTGTCGAATCCCAATGAGGCCGCTCATGAACCAACATTTGCTGATCTTCGGTTTGGTCATGCTGGTAGCCTGGGCGATCGGCACATTTCTCCTGGTCTACTTTTGGCCGCACCTCGTCAATGGTATTTACAAAAGAGCGATCCTCAACCGAGGTTTCGGCGACGGTCCCGTCCCGATCAATACGCTCTATACGGAGCCCCAGGCGCTTTTTGCGGAACCCCTCACTGCGCAAACCGCCTCCGGCTCGAATTTGATGACGGTCGGCGTGAACCATGATACCCTCGTTACCTGCGGCTGGCTCGACCTCAGCAGAGGGCCGCAGGTTCTGCATGTGCCGGACTTCTCCGGCCGCTATTATAGCGTGCAGTTCACCGACCCGTTTGACGTCAGCTTTGCCTATGTTGGCACGCGCGCCACCGGTACACAGGCGGGTGTCTATCTCATTACGGGTCCTGACTGGAAAGGACAGGTGCCGGGCAGCATGACTCGGATCTCCTCGCCGAACAACTCTGTGCTCGTTCTCGGCCGCGTGCTCGTATACAACGACAGCGATCTGCCGGCTGCTTATGACCTTTCGAAGCAGATACAACTAACCCCCCTGGGCAGCTTGCACCCCAGCCGGTAACAAATCAATACTGACATGCATGTTGTAGTGCAAGGTGCGGTATCACATTGTGTGCTGAGTCCTGTTATGATGGCACAAGCAATTAAGTTTTACCTTTCTCCGCCGCCTGGGCAACTGGGTGACGACTGTCGCCTGCGATCGGTAAACAACTCTTCAGTCTATCACTGAAAGTCACTTCAAGAGATGAAACCACCGCTGGCGGGTGGAAACCAAACGCAATTTCCGTAATTGAAATTCACTGCCCGTTGCAGCCTGTGCAACCAGAAGTACCGAGCCAGCCCATAACCGCGGATACATTCCACCGCCAACCAGCAATGGTTATCCGGCGCTCTTCTCTTTGGCATCCCGATCTTTCCTGGCCTGGTCCCAGCCATTCACCCAGATGGACGCAAGATCCCGATTGCGCCATCGATACGGATTGGAATAGCGGCGCTTGCCATCTACAAAGGCTGACTTGCCCTCGGCATATGCTACCTGTTTTTTCATAGGGTCATTCATCTTGAGCATCTTTCCTCCAATCATAAATGAACAACGTCACAGGGCGCGTTCATCGATTGGCAATCTTTTACCTTTGCTTTTCACCTTGGCCGTATCCCAACCATGCCACCAAAGTCCCGAAAATTCCCTGCTTGCTGCATAGGGATTGGCAGAGCGGTACCTGCCATCCTCGAGGGCAAGCTTGCCCTCGGCATACACACTTAATCTACCTGCATAGGTGGAGAATTTTTCTGCCATGTCATCCTGCCTTTTGAGAGTTATATCGTACACGTAGATTTACAGGCTGCTGCCTGACAGCCAGAGTCGTCTACCGGTAGCGAAGGGTTAAGTTTATGACGCTGAAAGAGCTGGAATGCCGGGAAGGTCAATGTGGATATTCTCATCTTCCAGGATAATATTTTCTGCGAGCCGTAGTTCCAGTAACGATTGGAGAAAAGCAAGGGTGGATTCGGCGCCCTGGTTCTCGTTCGGCCGGTCAGGGTGCAGGCCATCTCGACAGCCGCCTGTTGTGGGATCGTAGACTGGCAGGTGAAGGTCATTGCGTCCCAGAAACCATTCGAATACGTGGCGGGCTTCGATATGCCAGTGATTTCTGCCGGTGAAACGATAGGCTGCCAGGCAGGCGGAGATCATCGCCTGCGCTTCCACCGGTTGTTGATCAAAACGAGCGCGTTCAGCGCCTTGCTGGTAGAAACCGTTCGAGCCAATCGGGACGAAATGCTTTCCATCGGTATCCGAATGCTGCAGGCTGGCAAGCCAGTCCAGGGATGCCAGTCCCGCCCGGGTCATTTCCGGGTTGGCGAGTGACTCTCCGCATAACAGCATTGCATGTGAGAGGGCTGCATTGCAGTATGTCAATTTCTCCTCAAACCATTTCCATCCGTCCACCTGGTTGGCATTGTAAAGGGCCAATAATCGACCGGCCAATTCCTCCTGAACCTGGGTCACGCGGCGATCGCCCGCAAAGCGGCTTAAGTATTCATGGATGCCGATCAGGGCAAACGCCCAGGCACGCGGGCTGGTCGTCTCAAGGATCGCGAGCAGGGATTGCTGGAATACCCGGCTTGCCATCTGATGCAGGTTCGTTGTCTTCGAGCGGCCAAGCACCAAGCCAAGCGCCCACAAGGAACGCCCATGACTGTCATCCGAGCCGCTTTCTTCCAGCCAGTTGTGCTGGTAATCCATAAAATTACGGAAGCGTCTCGTTTCCGTATTGAAGGCATACCAGGTGAATGCCAGATAACGGTTGGCCAGATCCACAGCCTCCTTGTTGCCCAGATCCTCCAGGAGGATGCTCACCATCAAGGCCCGGGCGTTATCATCCGTCGTATATCCTTCACGATAGTTGGGTATTGTAAACATGGCATGCTGCAGGATGCCCGTCTGGTCTGTAAGGTGGCGCAGATGATCCAATTTAAGCGGAGGTAATTCTCCACCTCGTTTATCCAGCGCCTTGACTGTGAATTCCGCCCGCACAAAATGGCGCCGTTCCGTACGGGCGCGTTCAAATGTCTGCATGTAGCGGCGGGCTACCTGCGGCCAGACCATATCCCGCCCATAAAGATAGGCACGCTTGCGCATGGCGTGGCGCTGAGATTCGTTCCCCAGCAGATCGATCACCTGATCCGCCAGGGCCTGTGGATCGCCAAAGGGCACCAAGGCGCCGCGATCCTCTGCCAGCATTTCTTCTGCATACCAATACGGGGTAGAGATGACAGCCTTGCCCGCGCCCAGCGTATAGGCCAGGGTCCCGGACGTGATCTGGGCTACATCCAGGTAGGGCGTGATGTAAATGTCTGCAGCGCTGATAAACTGGATCAACTCGTCCAGGCTGACGAACCGGTTATAGAAGATCACATTTCCTTCCACACCTTTTTCACGTGCCAGCCATTGCAGGGACAGACGGTAGGATTCCCCTTCATTTTCGATAACATGAGGATGCGTTGCACCGACCACCATATACACCACATTTGGATATTTCTCCAAAATCCGGGGCAGCGCCGATATAACGTTCTCAATGCCCTTGTTCGCTGACAGCAGGCCAAAACTCAGCAAAACATTTTTACCCTCAACACCAAATAGATCCTTATAAAAACTTGGATCCATAAACGGAACGTCTGGGATGCCATGTGGGATCAGATCGATCTTTTCTTCCGATACCTGGTAAATATTCTTCAGGAACTCCGCGCCCCGCTCGCTCATGACAACCACGCGATCCGACAGGGCAACGATCTCCTTCAGTACCCGCCGCTGATCCGGGTCGGGATGCTGCAGGATCGTATGCAGCGTGGTAACAACAGGCATGCGCAATTCGCGCAGGAGCGTCAGGATATAGCTGCCGGCGCGTCCCCCAAAGATGCCGTATTCATGCTGCAATGAAACCATATCCACGTTATTGATATTCAGGAAATCAGCAGCACGGCGATAGGATTCAATGTCCTTTTCAGTCAATTCAAAGCGCACGCGGGCCGGATATTCATAACCATCCTCTGTATCATTGACAGGTAACGCTATGCAGGCCGTCCCTTTATACTCATCAGAAATGGCTTCACACAGATCGGTCGTAAAGGTTGCAATGCCGCACTGGCGCGGCAGGTAATTCCCGATAAAGGCAATGCGTTTGACGATCGAATGGGTGGATTTTTCCATAAACTATT
>JBLMZU010000655.1:0-4587 GCA_050258995.1 Bacteroidota bacterium | reverse complement strand
TAGAGAATCGAAAGAGCCCGGTCTCCGATGAATTGTGTTCATCGAAAACCGGGCTCCTTCTTTATTCAGTCAGTTACGCTCTGCGGTCCCGACGGGATTCGAACCCGCGATCTCGGCCTTGACAGGGCCGCATGTTTGGCCGCTACACCACGGGACCAGTTTTTCCAAACAAGCGGGCGTGAGTTTACCATGCAGATACCTACATGTCAATATTATCAGTACGCCCAGTCTGGATACGGAGCGGGATCTGTGGGCGTTAATCCTTATGGATCATGAACGTAGACGTAATCTCCTTCATGTGCCCAGTTGAACAGCCAGTGCGAATCGCCTACAGACAGATTGACACAACCGTGGGATTGAGGGTATCCAAACCTTGTGCGCCAGTAGGCGCCGTGCAGAGCGCGTGCCTTATCGAAATACATCGTCCACGGAACGTTATCCAGGTAATAGTAATCCGTGGGATCGTTGTTGCGCATGGTCTCTGTTTCTTTTTTCTGGTAGATCTGGAACAGGCCTGGACGGGTATAGAAAGGCTCAAGCCCGGTGGCGATAACGGTCGCAAAGATCAGCTTGCGATTGTCGTAAACGGCCAGGGTTTGCTCGGCAAGATTTACATCGATCCAGCGGCCATTGGACACGCCTTCCGGCGGGGTGGTGTCTGGTGTGACCGTCGCCAGGATGCGCGCCTCCACCCACTGACCGTGGCCGATCATATTCCATTCCAAACCATCTGCCGTCTGGGTGTCATAGACCTGGACGACGTTGGCATAGGGATAAAGGACCCGGTCGGCTAGAGGCGCATTGAATCCTGGCGCAGTGTGGACCGGGACTCTGTCCGTATAAAATGGCAGCGGCCATGCAAAGGCATTGCCCGGCGTGCTATCGAATTCCAACCCCTGGAACAGCGAGTATTCGCCTATCCGCGAGCCTTTGCCGGGGATCCAGCCGCCGGAGGGCAGCATGTAATAGATCCCATGGCCGGTATCGACCCGATCCACATACGAGACGTAAACAAACACCGGCAGGAGGGACTGGCCGATTGCATCGCCTCCCGGGCCGCTCAGCATCGGGACCGTATCATCCTCCAGCTTGAAATAGCGGTAGGGCAGCTGGATGAGGGCAGGGTTCGGGTTTCGAGAAGGCAGAGGCCGGGGCGGGTAACCCAGGCCTTTTTTTGCCATCTCGGTCAGATAGACGGAAGGTCCAGCCGGCAGGCAGTCGCCCGGGGACTCAAAGTAAACACCCGGGGCACAGACAATCGCGCCGCTCGCGGGCTCCTCGTCTGGGGTCGGACCCTACGCTGTCGCAGCAGAAACAGGCAGGAAACCGGTTAGCAGCACGACGGACATAACGTAAAGGAAAAATTTTCTCTGGCTCATCATTTTGCAGGGCTGCATTATAGCATGAGCAATTTACACTTTTGTTAGGGGCCCACCCAACATTTGTAAGGCTGGCTTGACACATTCCTCTCCCTATGCTAAATTATCCGCAATACTTTTTAGCCCACCAGTCCTACCAGGACCGGCATAAATTCCATACGGGAGGGTTGTCTTGTCAAAATCACGGACGCAACAAATGGTAGACCGCCTTCGAGAGCTTCAGGCATCCTCGCCGGATATCGAGGCTTCGGCAGTTGTCAGTGTCGACGGTCTCAGCATAGCATCAGCCTTACCCCAAAATGTGGAAGAGGATCGTGTGTCGGCAATGTCTGCGGCAATGCTTTCTCTTGGTGAAAGGATCGCCACGGAGCTGGGGCGGGGCTCGCTTGAGCAGGTCTATATCAAAGGCGAAAAGGGATACGTTGTCCTCATGTCGGTAGGCGAAGAAGCCGTTCTCACCGCGCTGGCGCGCGAACAGGCAAAACTGGGCCTGATCTTTCTCGACATGCGCCGCGCCGCCGAAGATCTGGCAAAACTGATCTAAGCGGAGTCACCCAATTATGAGTCCTGTTCAAAAGAGCGGTCTGTATTACCCGAATAAATTTGGTCTGATTATCATCAAATCGCTGGAAGAGGTGATGGGCAAGAATGGCTTAAACGCCATCCTGAACCTTGCGGGCTTGAATAATTATATTGATAACTATCCCTCCGATAATCTCGATAAAGGGTTCGATTTCGCGGAGCTTTCTGCAATTGGTGTTGCTCTCGAGGAAATGTACGGTCCACGCGGAGGACGTGGCCTGGCTCTGCGTGCAGGACGCGCCACCTTCTCTGACGCGTTGAAGAACTTCGGCGCCCTGGCTGGCGCGGCTGACCTGGCTTTTGTTGTACTGCCTCTGCAGTCCAAGCTGCGGATTGGTCTGCCTGCCTTTGCCAAGATCTTCTCCCAGCTGAGCGACCAATATAGCACTGTGGAGGAGAAAGAGTCGGAATTCATCTGGACGATTCATAAGTGTCCTGTCTGTTGGGGACGCACAAATGTGGATAAACCGGTGTGCTATATCGCGACTGGCATCCTCCAGGAATCGCTGAAATGGGTCTCCGGTGGCAACGAATTCCGGGTGAATGAGTCGAAGTGTGTGGCCGTGGGGGATTCGGTCTGCGAATTCGTCATTCAAAAAGAACCCATTTCCTGATAAGCGGGGCGGACGTGGCAGAGGTTAAATCGAAGATACTGATCGTTGAAGATGACCTGGACGTGGCGGAAATGCTGAACGCGTATTTCCGTGTCCAGGGCTATGAAGTATTCACCGTCAACTGGGGCGAGGACGGCGTGCGCGCAGCCCAGACCGTTATGCCGGACCTGATGATCCTCGACATCCGTCTACCTGATATCGACGGGTTTGAGGTTGCCAAGCGTGTCCGCAGCGACCGCCGCACGCACGAAATCCCGATTATTTTCCTGACCGAAAAGCGCGAGCGTGAAGACCGCCTGCAGGGGTTCGAGGTGGGTGCGGACGATTACATCACCAAGCCCTTCGACGTGCAGGAACTGCGACTGCGGGTCCGAAATGCCTTGAAGCGTGTCAGCCAGGGATCACTGACCAACCCGGTCAGCGGCCTGCCGGAGGGACCCCTAGTCGAGGAACGCCTTTCAGAGGTCATCCATAAGAGTGGGTGGGGTCTGCTGCATATCTCGATCAACCACCTCGATTCGTTTCGGGATGCCTACGGCTTTGTGGCCTCCGATGATGTGCTGCGGGCCATCAGCCTCATGGTCCATAACACCATGAGGGAAACCGGCTCGACGGACGATTTCCTGGGCCATATCAGCCCGAGCGATTTTGTCGTGGTGGTCTCTCCCGCCACCATGCAGCCTTTTCAGGATCGCATCAAGTCGAGGCTCGAGCAGTCCCTCGATTACTTCTATCCCATCAAGGACCGCGAGAACGCCGCCAGACGGCCGGACCGGCTTGCGATCAACATCCGTGAGTTTCCCTCCCTTTACGGGCACTACACCAGTGTGGAGCAGCTCAAAAAGGACCTTCTCAGTAAACAATAATGCGCATTGTCATCGTTCTGCCAACTTATAATGAAGCGGAGAACCTTCCCAAGCTGGTCTCCGCTTTATTTTCGCTTCCACTAGACCTCAGTGTGCTGGTTGTTGACGATAACAGTCCCGATGGCACCGGGCGCGTCGCCGATGACCTGGCGAAACAGTATCCGGGGAACGTTCACATCCTGCACAGGGCCGGAAAGCAGGGCTTGCGATCTGCCTATATGGAGGGGTTTCAAAGGGCCTTTGAACTCGGTGCCGGGGCCATCGTCCAAATGGATGCCGACTTTTCTCATGATCCCACAGTCCTGCCTGAAATGGCAAGGAGCCTCGCGACCTACGACGTGGTCATTGGTTCGCGTTATGTCGAGGGGGGATCGCTCGATGATAACTGGCCGGTCTGGCGGAAGGCGCTTTCCGGTTTTGGTAACTTTTATGCAAGGACCATTCTTCGATCTCCTCTGCATGATATGACCACCGGTTATCGAATGTGGCGGCGTGAGGCTCTGCAGGCAGTGCATCTAGATCGGATCCGCTCGAGCGGATATATCTTCCTGGTTGAGATGGCGTATGTTGCCTATCTGATGGGATTGAGAATTAAGGAAGTTCCGATTCACTTCGCGGACCGGCGCTGGGGAAAGTCAAAGATGTCGCTGAAGATCCAGCTTGAAGCGGGAATCCGCATCTGGGATGTCAGGCATCATTATCGCGACCTGCGGGAGCATAAACTACATCCTGGCATGAAAGCCGGGAAATGACTGCATCGGGATGGACACAGGTTCATCCCGATATTTTTTCTGCCAGCTGCTGCCATTCTTGGATGCTCAGCGTCTCGGCGCGGCGTTGGGGGTCGATACCGGCGCCTGTGAGCAGGACCGCTGCATTGGCGGGAGGAATGGATAATCCCGAGGAGAGGGAATTGCGGAGCGTTTTGCGTTTCTGGCTGAACCCGGCTTTGATCAATTTGAAGAAAGAGTCCAGGTATTCGGGTGGGATCAGAGGCATGGGATAAATATCGATCACCAGGACCGCCGAGTCCACGCTCGGTGCGGGGAAAAAGGCGCCGGCTGGCACCTGGGTCTCGATGCGCGGCCTGCCGTAGACCTGCACGCTCAGCGCCATCAGGCTCATATCCCCGGGCTTCTCGCAGAT
>JBLMZU010000654.1:0-9726 GCA_050258995.1 Bacteroidota bacterium | reverse complement strand
ATCTGCGCCAGCTGGCCGAGTGGGTAAAGCAGGGTGTGCGGGAGGCAGGCGGAACACCGGCGGAGTTTAGCACAGTGGCGCCCTGCGATGGGATCGCACAGGGTAGAGGCATGCATTATGTCCTTCCCCTGCGGGATATTATCGCGGCCTCGACTGAATTGATGGCTGGAGCCAACCGGTTCGATGGTCTTGTGATGCTGTGCAACTGCGACAAAATTGTCCCGGGGATGCTGATGGCCGCCGCCCGCCTGGACCTGCCAAGCTTGTTTGTCACTGGCGGATCCATGGCTTCCGGAAGAATTGGAAACCGGGAGGTGATGACCAGCGATGTCAAGGAGGGCATGGGGAAGCTTAAAGCCGGAAGCATCAGCCCGGAGGAATTCCACGCCATCGAAAGTTATGCCTGTCCCGGGCCGGGCGCCTGCAATTTCATGGGGACGGCCAGTACGATGAACTGTGTCACAGAGACGCTTGGCCTGACCCTACCGCGCTGCGCCACGATGCCCGCGCTCCACCCGGACAGGCAGGAATTGTGCGTGCAAAGTGGCCGGCAGATCGTAAAATTGGTGGAACAGGGGTTGACAGCGCGCCGCTTCTTAACGCGCGAGAGCCTGCAGAACGCCATTCGGGTCGTCGTTGCATTGGGGGGATCGACCAATGCAACCTTGCATATTCCCGCCATTGCCCGGGAGGCAGGGATTGAAGTGCCATTGGATCTTTTTGATGCTCTCAGCCGCCAGACTCCTCTCATTGCAAAATTTCGTCCCGCCAGCCCGTATACGGTTGTGGACCTGGATGAAGCGGGAGGTATTCCGTCCGTCTTGAAAATCCTCCAGCCTCTTCTTTATGATGATCTTCCGACAGTCACAGGCGAGATGATTCGGGATCGTGCGGATCGATCGCAGGACAATCGACCGGGTGTGCTCCATTCCCTGGAAACGCCTCTCTCCCTGGAGGGCGGTCTGGCCATCCTGCATGGAAACCTGGCGCCCTGTGGTGCTGTTGTAAAACAAAGTGGTGTTGTGCCTGGGATGCTCAGGCATACCGGGCCGGCCCGCGTGTATGAATGTGAAGAAGACCTTGAGAATTCCATCGCGGCAAAGGCTATCCAGCCCGGGGATGTGCTGGTCATTCGGAATGAAGGGCCGCGAGGAGGACCGGGCATGCGCGAACTCTCCATCCCGGCTGCCATGCTCACGGGCATGGGATTAAATGAAACGGTGGCAATGATCACGGATGGGAGATTCTCAGGCGCGACGCGAGGCCCGTGCATCGGACACATCGCACCGGAGGCTGCCATCGGCGGCCCGATCGGACTCGTAAAGGATGGCGACCAGATAGAGATTGACATCCCAGACCGTCGATTAACTCTCCTGGTTTCGAATGGAGAGCTCGAACGCCGCCGGGAGAGCTGGCAGCCGCGCACGCCGGATGTCGGAGGTGGTTTTCTGGATATTTACAGGCAGATCGTCTCACAGGCAGATCAGGGCGCGATCTTAAGATCCTGACGAAAAACATTCCGAAGAGGCAAGGCAAATATGAGCAATGAAGCGAGAACAGACAAACTGCCCAGGAAAACAAAGATCTTTTATGGGATTGGAGATCTGGGCAATGCCCTGGTCAATTCGGCCATTCAGTTTTTTCTGATGAAGTTCTATACCGATGCTGCCCTGGTGTTGCCGGCTCTGGCGGGGAATGCCCTGCTTTTCGGCAAGATTTGGGATGGGATCAACGATCCCCTGTTCGGCTGGCTGACCGACCGGACACATTCCCGCTTCGGTAAGAGGCGCGTCTACATGATCTTTGGCGCCATCCCACTGGCGATCTCGATCGCGCTGCTATGGTACGTCCCTGCGATGGATCGCACGCGGACCTTTTTATGGATCCTGGCGACTTTCCTGATTTTCGACACGCTGTGGACCCTGACCAATGTGCCCTATTACGCGCTCACATCCGAGCTGACCGACGATTACGATGAGCGTTCCAGCCTGACCACCTACCGCATGGTTATGGCGGTTCCAGCCTACTTGGTCGGTGCAGCACTGACACCAGCGATTGTTGGATTGTTCGCTCTTCAAAAGACAGGTTTTGCCTTCATCGGGATTCTGTACGGGACATTGTCGGCCCTGGCACTCCTGGTCTCGGCAGCCGGGATCCGTGAGCGGGCTTCCACGGCGGTCTCTGCCCCCGAACCGTCTCCATTCAAATCATTTCTTGTGGCGCTGAAGAACAAGCCGTTCGTATGGCTTTCTGCAACCTACTTCGTGATCAATATCGCCTTTGCTTTTATCAAGATCCTGATGGTGTACTACATTGAATACCAGCTGGTAATGAAGGACCAGGTCTCACTTGTCATGGGGCTGATGCTCATCTGCGTGACGATCTCGCTGCCGTTCTGGAGGTGGGCCAGCACCCGCATGGATAAGGGACCTGCCTATGCCCTGGGAATGCTGGTAGGTGGCCTGGCTGTCATCATCACATTCTTCCTGCCGCACCAGCCCACGAGCATAATCTACCTGGTTGCCATCCTGGCCGGGTTTGGTTTTTCCGCACAGTGGATCTTTCCCTGGGCTATGGTGGCTGATGTCGCTGATTATGACCAGGCCGAGACCGGCCAGCAGCGCAGCGGTATGTACTACGGTGTCTGGGGCCTTGCCACCAAAATCTCGGAAGCACTGGCTCTGGCGTCGGTGGGGTGGATCCTGACCGGAGTTGGTTATGTTCCGAATGTGGAGCAGACCCCGCAGGCTCTGCTTGGCATCCGCCTGTTCTTTGGCCTGGTCCCGGCGGGGATCATCTTCCTGTCTTTACCCTTCCTGTTCAAGTATCCGGTCACACGAAAAAGTCACGCGGAAGTGCGCGCCAGGATCGCGCACATGTAGATGGTCTGCCAAAAGAGGAACAATGTCCAAAATGCTTGGTGTTGCAATTGTGGGCTGCGGGCGGATCTCTGACCTTCACCAGATCGGTTATCGGGGTCGTGAGGATGCAAAGATTGTCGCGGTCTGCGATACGAATAAAGCGCAGGCAAGGAAAAAAGCCGCCGGGTGGGGTGTGGAGAAGGTCTATTACGATTACAACCAGGTACTCGAAGATCGGGAAGTGGATCTGGTAGAACTGCTCACGCCCCACCACCTGCACTGCCCGATGACCGTGCAGGCAGCCCAGGCCGGGAAGCATATCTCCGTCCAGAAGCCCATGGCCCTCTCCGCGGCCGAGGCTGATCAAATGATCCATGCGGCCGATCAGGCTGGCGTGCTGTTGCGGGTCTATGAGACCTTTGTCTACTATGCTCCGGCCGTGCGTGCCAAGCAGATGATCGATGCGGGAGAGATCGGCGAGATTCGCGCGGTGCGCATGCATGTCAACAGCGGCACGGCAGACTCTTCATGGAAGGTTCCCCTATCCGCCTGGTTGTGGCGTTTTAGTGAAAAGAAGTGCGGCGGCGGGCCATTGGTCTTCGATCACGGATACCATCTTTTCTCCCTGGGTTACTACCTGGGTGGCCCGGTGGAAAAAGTCTATGCCTGGATCGATCATACGCCTGTGAAGGAGGCGGCCGGTCTCGTCAGGATCGATGCCCCGGCCATGATCATGTTCAAATTCTACTCCTCCCACTGCTATGGCCAGCTGGATATCGAGCACACGCCGAAGATGCGTATTTACTCGGATTATTATGCCGATGATGACCGGATCGAGGTCATCGGCGAGAAGGGGATCCTTTTTATCAACCGTTACACCGCCAGGACCGTTGATCTGCCCGAGTTGATGCTTTTCAAAGATGGCAAGACCACGCCAATCCCGGTAAAGGACGTTGAATGGCATGACAGCTTTATTGCTGCCACACAGGATTTTATCGAGAAGCTCAAGACTGGCGGCCAGCCCCGGCTTGATGGTCCTACCGGGAAGGCGGTGCTGCAGTTTACTCTGGCGGCGCTCGAATCCGCTGCGACCGGTCGCGAGGTCTGGCCGGCACATGTGCGTTAGCAAGGAGGAGAAATGAATGCTCAGAAAATTGCCATCATTCTTGCCCATGCATTCCTTGGCTGGCTGTTGTGCTTTGCGGCGATTGGCATTGGCATGGCAGTGACCACGCTGAACAATGCTTTGATTCTCCATGCGATTCTTGCTCCAATGTTCTTTGCCGCCATTTCCTACTTCTATTTCCGCAGATTCAGCTTTACTACACCGCTGCAGACGGCATTGATCTTCATCGCCTTTGTCATGGTAATGGACTTCTTCGTCGTTGCGATCCTGATCAATCGCAGCCTGGAGATGTTCACCAGCCTGCTTGGGACATGGATCCCCTTTGCGTTGATCTTTCTTTCCACGTACTTGACGGGGCTGTTCACTGTAAATCGTGCCCGCATGCTGGCCCAGTGAAATACTATTGATTGTTTTGCAGCCACGCTTCTTGTTGGGCTCGCCATGATGAAAGAAGTGAGATGAAACAGAATGAACCAAACTCTTTTGCTTGGCTGGGGACACCTGCTCTTGCGCATCCCGCGCCCTATCTGGCAGCAGGAGATCGCCCGTAGCGCGCGGGCGAGGGAAAAGTCACTGGCTTTTATGACGCCGGACCACCATCGTGTACGCGATTTTGTGGTCCGAGAGCTGCCCCGTATTGCAGAACCAATCCATCCGGGATTGATCGCCCAAAGGCTAAATATGGGACCGCAACAGGTTATTCTAATTTTGGATGAACTGGAAAAGAACCTGACATTTCTATTCCGCAACGACGAGGGAGCGGTGACATGGGCATATCCCGTTACTGTAGATAAAACCCCTCATCACATTACATTCAGCACCGGCGAACAGATCTATGCTGCCTGAGGGATCGACGCAATTGCGACGCCCTTCGTGCAAGGGCAGCTTGGGAAGGAAGAAATAACATTTACGATCCGGACGGCATGTGCTCATTGTGGGCAGGAAATCTGGATCGAGATGGACCAGGATTTGAAATATTCTGTCCTTGGTCAGGATGCGAATCCACTCATCTTCGTTCCGATGGTGGATATTGACCGGCTGGAGGATCCCAGCATCATCGACGCCTTCTGAAGGAAATCGGTCTTCTTCTGGTCAGAAGAGCACCTAAAAGAGTATCGAAAAGATCTCCATCAAGTCCGCGGTACGTACATGACACTCGCTCAAAGTATTTATCTCACACCGAGGACCCAGGGAGCAATCTTTGGCTTTCCACGCAGAGAGGGAAAACATCCATGATCCAATCTAAGACTGCCGATCCCACCTGGAAGAAGCTTTATATTGCAGGCGGTATCGCTGCCTTGCTGGCCGTTTTCGTCTTCCGCAGGAACCTGGGTGCCGAGCTGACGCTGCTTGAGATGATGGGTATCTTGAAGGTTCCGCCTCTGCCCATGCTTGCTGCCGATTGGATCCATTTATTTCAGTCGAACTGGCTTGTGGGTCTCACTTACCTCAATTTCTTTGATGTTATCGAATACCTGCTGGTTGGCCTGCTTTTCCTGGCACTTTACGGCGCACTGCGAAATACCGCCAAAAGCGCCATGCTGATCGCAACGGTTCTGGGCCTGATCGGTATCACTGTCTACATGGCATCGAATCAGGCCTTTGCGATGCTGGCACTCAGTCAGCATTATGCAGCCGCGACGACTTCGGCCGAGCAATCGAATCTGCTTGCTGCTGGAGAAGCATTGCTGGCAGAAAATAATCCCGGATTTTTGTATCAGGGGACCGGGATTTACCTGAGTCTGTTCCTGGTCCTGCTCGCCGGGCTGATCATCTCGATCATGATGATGCGGAGCCGTGTGTTTGGTAAAGCCACTGCGATCATGGGTATCTTGGCAAATGGCATTGGGCTGTGCTATTTTCTTTTTTTGGTTTTTGCGCCGGCAGCCATTTGGATCCCTCATTCTGTCTCAGCCCCCTTTCGAATGATCTGGTATTTTCTCGTTGCACTCCGCTTATTCAAACTGGCAAGAGAGTCAAATCTCTAATTGGTGGAAAAACATACAGTTAAACAAGGAGTCATCACCATGAACACTGCAGTAATTGAGCCGCGCTGGAAGGATCTCTATCGACTTGCCGGGATCGCTGCAATCATTTCCATGCTGATTATCCTGCTTGGTCTCCTCACATATTTCATCTGGCCGTACTCGCCTGGAGCGGAAAGCACAGAAGACATTCTCCGCTTGTTGCAGAGGGACAAACTGGGTGGGCTGGTCTCCCTGGATATATTTCTGTTCATCGGAAATTTGTTCAGCATGATGCTCTTCCTGGCTCTTTATGTTTCTCTGAAGCAGGTCAATGAGTCATATGCCCTGGTCTCTGCCGCGCTGGGATTGGTTGGACTGGTCCTTCTGATTCCTGCCAGGCCCATCTACGAGCTCTTTACACTGAGCCGGCTCTTTTCGGCCGCCACAACAGAGGCGGCAAAAAATCAATACCTGGGAGCCGGGGAGACGTTACTGCTTCTATTCAATGGCACGAGCTGGTTTATGAACACGCTGCTGGGAGGCATCTCGCTGCTGATCAGTTCCATTCTGATGCTGCGCAGTCCCCTGTATAGCAAAGCCACTGCCTATGTTGGGATCTTCACCAATGCAGTTGTATGCGGCTTCTTCCTCCCACGGATTGGAATTTTCCTTCTGTTTCTCTCCCTGCCGGGATATATGATCTGGTACTTCCTGCTGGCCAGGAGATTTTTCCGGATGGCAAAGGGATATTAGGTGGAGAAACATATGGTTTACAAAAGTATCGTTGTCACCCGGCGCGGCGGACCGGAAGTGATTGAAATTGCTGAGAATGAACTCCGCCCTCCGGCGGCCGGGGAGGCGCGGATCAAAATCCTCGCCAGCCCGGTCTGCCAGGATGATGTGGCTGTCCGTGTGGGCAACAGGCCATTCCTGGCAAAACCACCGTTCACGCCAGGCTATTCCATCTTGGGAATTGTGGATGCTTTCGGCGAAAACGTCACAGGTGTTAAAGAAGGAAGCCGTGTAGCAGCTTTAACAACATTTGGCGGTCACGCAGAATACATTTATCTCTCGCCGGAGAAGCTGGTGGCTGTCCCGGATGGATTGGACACTGCGGAGACGGTCACATTGATCCTGAATTACCTGGTGGCCTACCAGATCCTTCACCGGGTGGCGAAGGTGCAGCCGGGGAAAAGAGTCCTGCTTATTGGGGCGAGCGGCGGGGTGGGAACTGCTTTTCTACAGCTGGGCAAACTGGCGGGCTTGCAGATGTATGCGCTGGCTTCAGCAAGCAAGCATAAAGTCTTGCTCGAATATGGTGCGGTCCTCATTGATTATCACAGTCAGGATTTTGTGCAGGTATTGCAGGAGTGCGAGCCGGGTGGCATCGATTTTGTTTTCAACGGGATGGGGGAGGAAATGTTTGGGCGGGGACTTGCAGTACTGAGAAAAGGGGGAGTGCTCGTCCATTATGGTGGTCCCCAAAGCCTTTGGCGTTTTTTCCTGCTGATTGTCAAGCTGATTGTGTATAACCTTCTCCCCAATGGGAAAAAGATCGAAGGATATGGAACTCATCGTCTGGGAGTGGAGCTTTTCAAGGAAGATTGGAATACCTTGTTCAAGCTGCTCGGTGAAGGGAAGATCAAGCCGGTCATTGCTGCAAAGCTTCCATTATTGGAGGCAGCAAAAGGATATCAAATGCTGGAGAGCGGGCAGGTGACCGGCAACATTGTGCTCTTTGCACCAGAACTCCTGAAGGGGCAAACGGGTTTCTAATAAAGGCGACAGTCACTTTTATCAGGGATCTTCTCGAAAAAACGATCCGAAGCGACTGTCACCTGTTGTGGCCAATAATGATTATTAATCAATCCGGCAATTTTTTATTGTTGCCCGCCTGTTCGCCAGGCCAGGTTGATTGTCATTCAAATCTTGGGGGCTTTGTGGTCCACATTCGCGAGATCATCGCTGCCATGAAGCCCAGGGTCGTGAAGAAGGCCAATGCAACTTTTGTCACATCCACAATCGGCTCAACACGAACGCCTTCTGGCGAGATGACAATGGCTGCAACCGGGCGAGACAATACGCGCCCACCGCCACCACCGCCCCCGCCACTCCCTGTGTTCTCACTTTCATCTACACCAGCAGCTTGCGATCCGCTTCCTGAGCCCAAACCAAATCCAGCGAAACTTAACACCTCGGCTGTTGGAATGACAATTGTCTCACCCTGCTGAATGGGTGAGCCATATACTGCCTCCACACTGGCGGCTCGGAGAAACTGATCCATTGTCGTCTGCACTGTCTCTACTGCAGAATAGGCGTTGAGCGACTTGGCTGCTTGTGAACCTGCATTTGAGTTTGAGGATTCATCCATTGGTAGTTTTCCTTTCAGGATTGAAACTTATTACGTCTCAGAAACATGAGTACGAAGATGCTAGTGAAACAAAAACCGGCCAGGGAAAACAATACGATTCGAGTAATGTCCAGGATTGGGATGATGCTTTCTTGCCCATCCGCTGTGCGTACCACAGTTGCGACCGGTCGGTGCCAGATGAGGCCCCAATTGATGTTGGGAACATTAACCTGAACAACCTGTGTGCGGATGGATAACTGTCCGTCGGGGATCGTTATGGGAGGGCTGCTGAGAGTTTCGATACGAAGTTTGGAGGTTTGCATCTTAATTTCCCTTCACTTCAGGTTCGACAACAGGATAACTTGTCGTTAGAGCTTTATTCATTATAAGCCGATTTTGAAGCCGGCGTTCTCCTATGGAAAAACGTTACAAGACATTAACAACTCATCGCTGCAAATTCTCCCCTCTTGGAATCGATTAGGGGATCGGGACATTGTCCTGCGCGCGCCGGAATTAATGCGGGACTGATTCAGCCCTTGTTTCTGTCAACTGCCATTTATGTCTACTTTTCAGGCGGGAGGTTTTGGTTGCCAATTCATACTCAAAGTATGACAAATGACATATTGTCCTGGAATGTAGGATGTATATAATATAGGATAAATCCTATATTGGAGATGATAATAATGTCGCTGGATTTTGCACTTTTGGGGTTCCTAAACTACCATCCCTATTCAGGCTACGATTTGAAGAAGATCTTCGACACCTCGGTCCGTCACTTCTGGCCGGCTGACCAGAGCCAGATCTACCGGACGCTGGCGCGGCTGACGGAACAGGGACTGGCCGAAATGGAGAAGGTTCCCCAGGCGGACCGCCCGGACCGGAAGGTGTATCACATTACGGATGCGGGGCGCACTGAGCTGCTGAAGTTCCTCGCCGGGCCGCCGCCGATGGGGGAGCCGCGCAGCGCGCCGCTGATCCAGGTTTTCTTCGCCGGGCAGCTCAGCGATGAGGAGATCCTGGCAAAGTTCGAGGGCTTTGCTGCCATGATGCGCTCCATTCTCAGCCAGTACGATCAGGTCCCCGGGATGCTTGGACCTTTTCAGGAGGAGATCACATCGCCGCGCGAACATTTCTTCTGGCTGCTGACGCTCGAGAACGGGATCCGCAGCATGCGCGCCAACCTGGAATGGGTGGAGAGCGTGATCGAGCGAATCAAGAACAACGAAATTCCCCAAAAATAGAAAACATCATGCCACGGCATGGAAAAGGAAGGAAGCGCAAAATGCCTCAACGAGTAACCGGTGATCAGATCTGGAAGGAACTGAAAAAAGAAATTTTCGCAGTGCTTGGAGTGGTGACGTCCAAAGGGGAAGCGCGTACGATCGGCATCGTCTATATTGTGCACAATAATAAGATTTATGT
>JBLMZU010000653.1:0-3287 GCA_050258995.1 Bacteroidota bacterium | reverse complement strand
AATGTTTTCCGCAGCGTCTCCGAAACCAGGTCCTGCTTGCGTCCAAGAGGCAGGTTGCCATTGTTGCCGTTCCCATTTGCATCGGCAGCCTCGCTTCCATTGGACGATTCCATATGCTGGTCGTCGCGCGAGACGCGTGGCAGGTTTGTCAGTTTGGTTACGCCATCCACAAGGACTGCAATCGCGCCGCCAAAGTCGCGGCGAATATCCTGCAGGGTCACCGTCGTATCCTCGACGGTATCGTGGAGCAGGCCTGCTGCGACCACTTCAGGGGGCACCCGCAGGTCGGCCAGGATGATGGCGACCGAAAGGCAGTGGTTGATATACGGCTCACCCGAATGTCGTTTTTGCTCGCGGTGTGCCTCTTCGGCCACGCGGTAGGCGCGTTGGATCAGCTCGCGGTCGGCGAGGGTATAGGTATCGGGGAGTTGCTCCATCAGCCTCTCAAGAGGGATGGCACCTGTGGTTTGTATCATGGGAATGATTGTACTACCTGCAGGAGATCAGGACAGAGAGATATTTGCATTGCACTAACATTAGATTAATGATGCGCCTTGTAGAAAAAGTTCCATTGTTCGTGGTGTACAATTGCTTCGAGGGAACTCTTATGCCTCTCGTCAATAATGTCACCCGCTTTCTCGACTCCCGGAAAATCAGGTATCAAGCGTATGAAACGCCTGCCGAAAAACTGGGCGCTTTGGAGACGGCCACTATTCTACATGTGCCACCTGAATTAGTCTACAAGACCATTGTCGTGAACCGGGAAAAGCCCAAAAAGCCCCTGCTGGCGGTTGTTCCCGGCCCCTGGAATGTGGACTTAAAGTTACTCGCCGCCGCGCTGGGGGAGAAAAAAGTCCATTTGCCCACCGAGCGCGAGGCCGAGCAACTGACCGGGCTGCAGGCAGGCGGCATCTCGCCACTTGCCCTGCTCAATAAGGGGTTTCAAGTGATGATCGACTCTTCCGCCCGGAACCATCCTGAAATCCACGTCTCAGGCGGCCAGCGTGGGTTGAACATCCGTCTGGGGGTCGACGATTTGATCAAGCTGACCAATGCCCGGGTGGCTCCAATCTGCAACGAATCAAACCCTGCAACCCGTGCAACGCCGGAATAAATTGGATGGGACCTTGCTCGAGGAGGTCTGGCCCTACATAACAAGCAAAGAGGCGGGTTGCCCGAACCCGCCTCTTTCTGATTTAAATATTTCAGCTAACTGACAGTGAACTTGATGGAGTTCTCGCTGATTTGAAATGTCCACTTATCAGGATTATTGATGCAGCCGCTGCCACCGGCGTTCACATGGGCCTTGTTGTCGGTGCTCCAGGCCCACAGGTTATAACAGCCTTGTACCAGGTCTGTAATGACGACATCACCATTCTTGCCAAGAGTATAGGATCGATAGCCACACTCACCTTTGCCAGGTGTCTCATTCAGGTACAAGGAGACGGTGACTTGCGCCTTTGTCATATTCACAATCCGGATGGTTGTCGGCTGTCCCTTCGGTGAATAGTTGAGCACCCGGGTTGAACAGGGGTCAACAGTAGCGTTTCCATTGTTCGTCGTCACGTTGCTGACCGCTGTCGTTGCCACAAGGGTCGCTGATGTCGGCAGGGGCAATGGCGTGTTGGTCGGCAGCGGTGTCTCGGTGGGAGTGCTGGTGGGCGGCAGGGGAGTGGCAGTGGGAATGGCCTCCTGGGTCTGGGCGACGACGGTGAAGGCAGCAGCCACGGCGGTATTCTGAACGTCCTGGGGACTCATGGTTGGGGCAGCCGGAGCGCCGCATGCACTGAGTAGCACAGCAAGAATCAGAATGACGGGCAGAAATTTGAATTGTTTCATGGTTCGATGGCTCCAATCTTTAGCAGCTGGGTTAGCAACTTCCCAGGGCAATTATTTTGTCGTTCCGTACAACGATCTTCCAGGTTCCTTCCTTGATCTGGAAATCGCCATATACTTTGAAATCTTTCTTTCCATCCACAAATGCACGCGCACTGTACGACCCGATCGGACCGGATGAGAGATCGGCCAGAGAGCCGCATTCGTCAAGAGGGATCACGGCTGTCATGGTTTGTGCGATCACGGTGAACGCAACTGTCGCCGCCGGGGTCTGAACATTCTGCCGGCTTACGGTCGGCGTTGCCTGGGGAGCACACGCACTCACAGGAAGGATCAGGAGACTCCCTGCCAACCGTGCCTTTTTCCTCATCACTTACGTTCTCTTCATTAGAATATTTCGATCTCTGCAGCCGCGATATGCTTTTCAAGCGTATGAGCGGCCGGGCGGACCAAGAGGCAGTCCTGTTTAAAACGCTACTGGATCACGATTCGATCCCGGTAAAGAATCAGCTGAAGACTCTCATCGTGTCTGAGCCTGAATTCTCCAACCATCTTTCTGCCGCCCACCCAGGCAACATAAAGATATTGTCCAACCGGCGCTTCGACCTCGATCTTTCCGCGGACCGGGTACTCCAGGATGGCGGGGCCGCCCAGGGCGGTCGTAACCTGCAGCGAGATATAGGCTTTTGTTTTCGCCCGGTTGATCAACGTCAAACTTGAGTATGGGACGGCTGGAGGCAGCGTTCCCCATGTTAAAACACCGGGTGTCAGTGTTGCCGTGGCCGGACCGAGGACCGCGGTTGCGGGGAGTTCTGTGCTGGTGGCTGCTTCGAATGTGCCGGTCGATGCTCCGGCAATTTCAAAGGTGCCGGTGGGTACATTACCTGCCATCTCTGCAGTGGCCGTGGCGAGATCTGCGGATACATCGATTGTGGGCTCGAGAGTCTCCGTCGCGGAAGGGGCGGCCTCCGTATTGGAAGCCAGTACCGGCGTAGCCGTGCTCATAGGAGGGACAGCTGTCCTGGCGGGTAGGGCGGTCAGCGTTTGAATGATCGCAGTTTGAACAGATGCCTGCGCGGTCCCGGCGCGATCCAAAATCGGATTCATGGCCGGTGGGGGTGTCAGGGGGAAACATGCTGTAAGCAGAAACGCCAAAATGACAGGGAAAACAGCCTTCTTCATTCTGCCCTCCTTCAGGGTTATGACTGGCTGACGACCTCCATGAACTGGGTCACAACATCGCGCAGCATACGCTCGGGAAGAGCGCCCACCTGGCGGTGAACGATCTTTCCGTTGGAGACGAATAACATGGTCGGGATCCCCTGAATGCCATATTTCATCATCCATTCCGGGTTCTCGTCTGTGTTCACCTTGGCGATCACGATCTTGCCTTCATATTCAACGGCAAGCTTGTCAAGAATGGGGGCAACCATTTTGCAGGGGTTGCACCA
>JBLMZU010000652.1:0-15001 GCA_050258995.1 Bacteroidota bacterium | reverse complement strand
TCCATGAACCGATCCCTGCCAACACGCCGCTCTATCTGGAGCGCTATGCGGAATATAAGAGGCTGACCCAGGTGATGCAGGAGCCGTGGGAAGCGCTGAGCAAACTCGACTGATGCAGATTGAATGCCATGAGCGATGATTCGATGGATTCAATCATTGAGATGATTTTGGGAGAGGTCGGGGACTGCGTGCACCAGGTCTCAGCCGAAAGCCTGGCTCGCGCCTCAGCGCTGATCGAGTCTTCCTCCCGCATCTTCGTGGCTGGCGCCGGGCGGAGCGGCTTATGTATGCGCGCTTTTGGCATGCGGCTGATGCATCTGGGAAAAACCGTCCATGTAGTGGGCGAGACAACCACGCCAGGCATCGCAGTAACGGATCTATTGGTCCTTGGCTCAGGTTCGGGGCGAACGACGTCGCTGTGCGCCATGGCCGAACAAGCCCGGCGTCTCGGCGCACAAATCCTGCTTTTCACGACCAATGCAGAATCGCCACTTGCCAGGTTATCTGATCTTCAGGTCGTAATTCCCGCGCCATCGTTCAGGGTCATGGATGAGATGCGCGATTCGCGTTCCGTCCAGCCCCTGGGCACATTGTTCGAACAATCCATGCTGATTTTGGGCGACAGCCTCATTCTTGGGATGATGCAGCGAACCGGCGTCAGCGCCGTACAGATGTTTGCACGGCACGCCAACCTGGAATAAATAAGGAGAAAAGCTCATGGCTGAAATGACATCCGAGGAACGGGTCTTATGCGCGCTGCAACACCAGGTGCCGGATCGTGTCCCGCATTTTGAGTGGCTGGTGGATCGCCGTGTTCGCGATGCCCTTCGCCCGAACTGCGGGGACCATAATGATTTTGCGGTGCAGATGGGGCAGGATGCCGTCATTGTGGATCCCATCTTCAAGAAGGAAAGGGTTGGTCCGGTTCGCTGGCTGAGCGAGTGGGGATACGTTTCCCAGGATACAGCTGAGGAGCATGGCATCGAAGTGGAATCACCCATCAAGACCATGGCTGATTTTGAACGATACACTCCTCCAGACCCGCATGAGCCGTGGCGATTTGCGCCGGTGGAGGCCGCCGTGCAAAAATATCAAGGGGACAAAGCGGTCATCGTCCACCTGAACGATGTCTTTTCCCTGCCGCGTTACCTGATGGGCATGCAAGACCTGCTGATGGCGATCCTCATGGAGCCCGAGCTTGTCAAAGCATTGGTGGAGATGTCGGTCACGATCAATCTCGAGCTGGCAAAGGAAATTGCTGCACGCGGGGCGAAGATCGTCTACACGGGCGATGATTATGCCTACAACAGGGGACCGCTCATGTCGCCCAAACATTTTCGCGAGTTCTTTTATCCAGGTCTTTGCCGCGTCATAGGCGGCTACAAGGAGCTCGGCCTATACGTCATCAAGCACACGGACGGCAATCTCTGGCCGATCATCGACATGATCATCGATTCAGGCATCGACTGCCTCGACCCCATCGATCCACAGGCAGGCATGGATCTTGGGGAGGTCAAGGCCAAATATGGCAGTCGGGTGGCGCTAAAGGGAAATGTGGATTGTGCCCAATTGATGACCTTTGGTACGCCTGACGAAGTGATCGAGGCCACCAGGAATGCCCTCCGCAAGGGAATGCCCGGCGGCGGTTATATCCTCTCCTCCAGCAACTCCATCCACTCGTCTGTCAAGCCTGAGAACTATGTTGCCATGCTGCAGGCCTGGCGCGAGTATGGGCGATATTAACTGGATCTGCTGATGATTTTTTGCCATCATCATTGGTCTTTACGTACCGTTCCTTCCGATCCCAGGAGAACCATGCCATGGATAGCAAACCTCACCTCAGTTCGACAAGGCTCCTGGTACTGCTTTTCCTGCTCAGCATAATCGTGCCCGGATGTTCAAGCTCCCCTGCCACGCCTCTACCAGCCTCAACGCCGGTCAACAGCACATACTGGCCAACTGAAGACTGGCGAACTTCCACTCCGGAAGAACAGGGCATGGACCCGCAAAAGCTGGAGGCGATGCTGGCCGAGATCCAGGAAAAGAATATCGATCTCCATAGCTTCCTCATCATCCGAAACGGCTATATTGTCAGCGAAACGTATTTTGGTCCATATGACAGGGACACAAAACACGATATGCAGTCCGTGGGCAGAAGCTGGACATCCGCCCTGATCGGGATCGCGATCGATAAAGGATACATCGACGGGGTGGATCAGCGCATTGTGGAATTCTTCCCGGAGCGCACATTTGCAAATATGGATCAGCAAAAGGAAGCCATGACCCTGGAGGATGTGCTGACCATGAGAACCGGGTTGGAATGGCAGGAACTGCCGGGTGCTTTTGAAAAAATGCAAAAAAGCCCCGATTGGCTTCAATACATACTCGACAGACCAATGACCGAAGAGCCCGGGACCCGCTGGGATTACTGCTCGATTTGCTCCCACATCCTAACCGCCGTTCTTAAGGAAGCCACAGGTATTAATCCGCGCGACTTTGCCGAGCAATACCTGTTTAAGCCACTGGGCATTTCGGATGTCGCCTGGATCGCCGATCCGGACGGGATCCCGCTGGGAGCCGGGGGGTTTAAGCTTACACCACGCGACATGGCAAAGCTGGGATACCTGTATCTCCGCAACGGACAGTGGGACGGACAGCAGATCGTTTCCTCCGAGTGGATCCGGAAAAGCACACAAACATATTCGGTCGTCAATGAACACCTAGGGTATGCCTACCACTGGATCACAGTACCTGAAATGAAAGGGTATGCCGCCTCGGGTGGCGGCGGACAGATCATTCTTGTGGTTCCTGAATACGATCTGGTCATCGTCACGACGGCATTCACAGAAGAAAGCATCTTTGAGCTGATCGACAAATATGTTCTGCCAGCAGTGCAGGGTTCGGAATAGCATAGATTGCTGGTTCATTTAAAAACCGGGAAGATGCTATGGCAATTTTCATTGATTCAGCTTTGATCCGAGAGGTGGAGGCTGCGCGGTCCCTGGGATGGGTGCGTGGCGTCACCACCAATCCTCTCCTGCTGGCAAGAACGGGCTGCGATGTACGGACAGTTCTTTCGGAATTGGCCCGGCTAGAAATTGGATCCGTTTTTTATCAGCTGGTTTCCCCTACTTTGGATGGAATGCACCAGGAAATGCAGCAGGCGGCGAAAATAGTGGGACCGGCGCTGGTTTTGAAAGTCCCACCCACCCAGATTGGATTCCAGTTTGTCAGTAAATGTGTGGATTATCCATGTTGCATAACTGCTGTCTACAGCCCGGCCCAGGCAATGGTCGCCCGCGAGACCAGGGCCCGCTATGTTGCCCTCTATGTGAATCGGGCCACCCGGCTGATGGGGAATGGTTTCCAGTTGGTGAAAGATGTGGCTGAAGTTTTGAAGCATAGCGGCATAGAGATCATTGCTGCAAGTATCAAGTCTTCTGAAGAAGCCTGTGCATCTCTGGCTGCCGGCGCGCACCACTTAACACTGCCATATGAAGTCCTGACCGGCCTGATCACGCATCCGCTATCGGAGCAGGCCATGGCTGAAGTTCAGGAAACTGGGGCTGGCATTTTCCATCCAGCCAAAGGGACCGATCGGCAAAATCCTGCGACATCCTCCAAAATAATGATGGATGAAAAGCGCACAACAATCCATGGTCCGGCGATCCAGGTACCGTATAGGGAGAAATGAGCCGAAGTAACTGTGCTGTGAACTCAGCATCAACTTCCGGCAATATTGAAGCAATTCTCTGACCGGGATACAGCCTTATCGAGCCAGCATCCTGCTTCGCAGGATAACATAGCTGGCATGGGACCAGAGCAGGGGCGAGGCGATCTCCCCCCAGCGATCCACCCAGGTGGAATAATAGGCAGGGACATTTAAATTCTCAGGCACCTGCTCGGGGAAATACTGCTGGATGCCAGCACGTGCTTCGATCCATTCCAGGGCTGCCTGGATCCTTGGGGAAAGCCAGGATTTCCAGTCTGCGTGTTTTTCAGCCAGTTCGCTGTAATACCATCCCAGCCAGGCCGTTAACAAGATCCACTCTCCGCCGCCATAGTAGGAATCTTCAGCATAGCGATGGAGGCCTCCCTGCAAAATGGTTGATTCGATCTGCTCCACCGTCCTGAGCATGATCGGATCGTCAGGGGCAACGACGCCATAGGGGATGCTCAGACCAAGCAAACTCGCATCTACAGCCGGCGAACCGGGGAATTTCACAAAGTAACCGAACTCTTCCGCCCCGATAAGTAACTGACTGTGGATCCTCTCTGTTACTGAAGCATGATCCGCCCCTGTCAATTCCGCGTGCGCCTCCAGCCCGCCATAAATGGCAGCCAGTGTATGCGGGTGGACATGGTCAGGAAATTCCTCCCAGCAATCGTAACAGGGAAGCTGCCAGAAACCACACAAGTATTCGGCGACAAGTTCGGCCGCATCCAGTATTGATCGGGAGAGCTGCATTCCAGGGTTTTGCTTTTGATGCTTATTGAGCGCCCAAAGCCAGGTGCCAAAGCCGTCGAGCTGAAAGTTCGGCCAGTCGCCCGGCTCGCCGTCCGTACCATCCAGACGATAACGCGTGTGCAGGATTTCGGCCTCAGTCAACTTCGCACCGGAACGCGCCTTTGCCAGCCCGGTACGCACCAAATCCCTGCGGTCATTCACCCGTTCCGCCACCCATTGGTGAAAACGGTGCGCGCTGTTGTGCTGGCCCGCCAGGTCCATGGCATAAGCAATGAAGGACCCATCCCGAAACCAGCAATAGTGATAGGTGGGGAAATTCGGGCTGGCGATATAGCCGCCACTGGCCGATTGGTTTTCCAAAATGATTTCAATACTGCGCTGATATAAGTCACTCATGGACGGCGATCAATCCTGTGAAATAAATTTTGGGGATCTTTAGAGTCAACAATCCCTCTGCATACGTAAAATCCAATTCCTGCGGTCCATCACTTCGTTCCGGGCAATCCCAGAGGACTTGAGCAGGTCGCTCAGGAACTTGAATTCTCACTTCAACATCTTCGCAAGGAGCAGGGGCATCATGCCCTTCATCCCAACGCTGGTGAGGAGGGAGGTTTGTAAAATTAATCAATTGAATGATCGTGGCTGCAGGATAGCTGCGCGCGACTGCCCACATGGAAGGGTCAGTAAATATAAATGCGGGATTCAATTCGGCCTGTGACCATTTTTCCCGATCAGCCTCGGATAAAGTATATGGTCGCAACCACTCGCCGTTCCGCACCATATAGTCTGAAAGTTTTCGCAATTCGGACAAAAGAGCAGGCGCAATCTCTTCATGCTTGGGGAAATAGGGATCGGAAAGCAGGCGCGCATCCTCGCCCAGCTCGATCCGCGTACCCCCACAGGCCAGGATCACGGCATCGGCTAAAAGGTTATTGGCAGGACGGCCCGCAGGCAGATACAGGGCAATCACCACAGCTTTGCCATGCGAAAGGCGGACTGCATTCAGCACGATCTCTGCCAGGTGTCGATATTCGACATCGGGCGGCCAGACTTCAATATATAAGAAGGCAACAGCACATTCTGCCAGCGCTTCGATCGGCCAGTTCCCCACGGCGTTGAAAAGAATGGCTTGCTTGGGATGTTCATCCGAGGCTGCCTGGATAAAATCCACGAAGGCTTTTGGCAGGTCCACAGGATTGCCTTGAACATTCCAGGCCTGCTTGGGGTCGCCATATTGATCAATGTGAAGACCGTCGAAGGGAATCGCTTCGAGAGCACGCCTGCCTTCATTCAAGAGGTGTTGAGTCCACTGACTCTCTTGAGAAGGATCCATCAGTCCGAGGAAGTTCTCTCCAAAGGCGATCGGGGACTTTAGCCTGTCATACAACGCCCACCCTGGATGGGCACGCCAGAATTCAGCCGAGGCTGCATAAATGGCCAGGTACGGCATGGCAGCCATTCCATATTGATGAGCTGCCTGCACCAGTGCTCGAACCGATGCAAGTGACATCTCCCTTCCAAGTGGATCGATGTATGTTTCGATCGGCGATAACAATTGGTCGTGGCGATACTGCCAATCGTAGAACTGCAGCCCATTGATGTGGAAACGCGTCAGATCTTCGAGAGTCGCCTCAGGGTCAGGGCGTGAGGCGTTGAAGTCCACTAGAAATCCATAACGGGGAAAATCGGTCCAGTTCAAAAGAACATCGAATGCGGTGGTTGCGCTTATATTTTCGGAGGGAATTTCGAGCCGGCAGGAATATCCAGCCGGCTTCTCCGGAGGAGTCCACTGCATTTGAATGGTTTGTAAACCAGGTTCGAGCAGAACTGTCTTTTGCAAAGTGATCGTTTGGCCGGCAAGGTGTTTAATAGAAACACGCAGTAAAACATCTACTGGGACAGTTCCTTCAAGCTCGATCTCGAAAGTAACCCTTTCGTCTAAAGAAAAACATCCCTTGGACGGATAAAAATCGATCAGGCGCATGTTAACCTTTGAGTCCTGTTGTGGAAATGCCCTGCACAAAATGGCGCTGAAAAATAATGAAGATGATCAATACCGGGACCAGAGCAACCAGGGAAGCGGCAAAGACCTGCCCCCATTCGGTGAGATGCTCGCTTTGGAAAAGTGCGATGCCGATCGGCAGGGTGCGCTGGCTGGCATTCTTGATGGCCACATTCGCCCAGGCAAATTCCTCCCAGCTGTAGAGGAAGGTATTGATGACTACAACAGACAGACCGGGCAGGGAAAGGGGCAGGATAATCCGCCAGAAGATCGTCCATGTGCCGCCGCCGTCGATGCGGGCAGCCTCTTCAAGATCCACCGGGACATTTTCAAACACGCCGCGCAATAAAAAGGTCTGCATGGAAATGTTCATGGTGGTGTACACCAGGATCAGGCCGGTATGGTTGAACAGGCTCAGCCACTTGGCGACCAGGAACTGGGGGATGATCAACATGACCGGCGGGACCATCATGCCAAGCAGGAAGAGATAAAAGAGCGGTTCTTTGAACGGGAACTGCAACCGGGCAAAGGCAAACGCCAGCATGGACGAAATCAGAACCGTCAGCAGCGTACTCAGGATCGCGACCTTGGCACTGTTCATAAAGTACAGACCAAACTGATCCTTGCCGAGGGCCGCAATGTAATTCTTCAGTGTCCAGGTCTGGGGCCAAAGGCGTGGGGGCAGCTCAAAGATCATCGTCTGCGGTTTGAAGGAGGTAATGATCATGTACCAGATCGGCAGTAATACCAGGCCCAATCCCAGGATCAGGATGGCAACTCGGAGCAGGGACTGCAAATTGCGTTGAGATTTCTGACCCATGTCAGCCTGCCTGTCTTCTCATCAGCCGAAGCTCGATTATGCTGACGAGGAACACAAAGAGGGTCAAAAGGTAACTGATGGCCGCACCATAGCCAAAGTCAATCCGTCCAAAGGTGGCTTCATACATCAGAGTCAGGACCGAATGGGTCAGGTCCATGGGATCACCGCCGTTGGTCATTAACTGAAATGGGACATAGGCATTCAACCCGCCGATCACCAGCACAACAACGAGAAAGATGGTCGTTGGAGCAAGCAGAGGCCAGGTGATGTAGCGCAACTGTGCGAAAGAACTGGCGCCGTCGACTCGGGCCGCTTCATACAGCTCTGCCGGGATCGTCTGCAGGCCGGCCAGGAAGATGATCGCCGCCCAGCCAATCCCTTTCCAAATATCAAGCAGAATGATCGGGACCAGGGCCAGGATCGGGTCTGCAAACCAGAGGACGTTTTTGGGTATGACGCGCAGAAGATCCTTCAAAAAATAGTTGACCAGTCCAGCCTGTCCGTTGAACATGTATTCGAACAGTAGACTGACGATCACCCAGGAGGTAATGACAGGCAGGTAATATGCCACGCGGAAGAATGTCCGCCCCCGGAAGGCATCATTGAGCAGCAGCGCCACGCCCAGTCCCAGGAACAATTTTATCGATACAGTGATGACCGTATAGGCCAGTGTGTTCAGGACGGCGCGACGGAAGATGGGATCGAACAACGCGTGCTGGTAATTCTGAAACCCCACAAACACCGATTGGTCGGGATGCACGATCTTCCAATGAAAGAAGCTGATCCGCAGGGAATACAGCATTGGACCCAAGAAGAACAAGGCAAACAGCACCAGCCCGGGGAGCAGGAAAATCAGTGCGGGAAGGAGATCGGAACGGCGTCTGGTGTGCATATCTTTGGGAGGGATGTGGGCGGTTCTTCACCGCCCACATCCATTGGAGTCTCACTCACCAATTCTGAAACGATATCAGATAACTATTGTAGCAGGGCATTGATCTCATTGGCTGCCTGGTCGAGCGCCTGCTGGGGAGTCTGCTCACCCTTCAGCATGCGCTGGTAGGCATTGCTGATAGCATTATCCATGTCACCCCACTTGGGATGCGGGACGCGCGCCTGGGCGGTCTTGAGCTGTTCCTGGAACACGCCAAAGTAGGATGGCATGGCAGGATCGCCCTGCAGGGAGGCCAGTACCGGCATCTGACCAACTTCTGCCATCATCTTCTGCGCCTCTGGACTGACCAGGTATGCAGCCCACTTCATGGCAGCTTCCTGATTCTTGGAGCCTTCCAGGATGACGACATCCTCGCCTCCGACCACAGAGCTGGTGGTGCCCTGCGGGCCGGTCGGGATCGGTGCGAAGTTGACCTGGAAATCAGGATAGTTGTTCTTGTAGATATCCACCATCCAGGGACCGTCGATGATCATTGAATAGTTGCCTTCGGCATGGCCGGCATCGGTCGCAATGCCACCGCCCAGCAGGTTGGGGGACATACAGCCCTTGTCGTACAGATCCTTGAGCATGGTGAAGGCTGCAACGCTCTCAGGTCCATTGATGTAGCCGGTGGCTGTGGTGATCTTGTCATCCACGATCTTGCCGCCCATGGCATAGAAGATCGGCGCGGGCGCCCAGAAGTACGTTCCACCCTCGGCATAACCGTATTGGTTCTTGGATGCATTGGTCAGCTTGCAGGCATCGGCAGCAAATTCTTCCATCGTGGCGGGTGGAGCAGAAATACCAGCCGCATCAAAGAGCTTCTTGTTCCAGAGCAGCACCTGTGTATTGGTGTCCAGCGGCAGGCCGTAAAAATGACCCTTCCAGACATTGGTGGAAAGCGGCCCGGGATATGCATCCTTGATCAGGGTGTCGAAGTCGGGCATCTTGCCATCCAATTGGACAAGGGCACCCTGGTCGGCAAATTCTGAAACCCAGGCAATGTCAATGCGGGCCACATCCGGAACTTCCCCGCTGGAGATGGCGGTCAGGAGAGCCGTCTTGTAATCGTTATAGGCGAAGCGGGTGGTTTCCACTTTGATGCCGGGATTGGCTGCTTCGAAAGCAGCGATCACTTTATCCAGCTGAGCAGTTTCCGGGTCGCTATGCGTGTGCCAGTATTGGATTGTGACCGGTTCCGGCGCGGCGGTGGGTGCTTCTGTTGCGACTTCGGTTGGGGCCTGCGGGGGTGCTTGGGTTGCCGCAGCAGGCGGCTGAGTGGGAGCGGTCGTAGGGGCAGCCGCCGGTGCACAGCCGGCCAGGAAAGTGGCTGATACGATCAGTAAGCTGAGCAACATCCATACAAAACGATTGTTTTTCATTTCTCTTTATCTCCATTTCTGAATTTTGGAAGGCAGTTCGTATTCAAACAAGGTTTTGGTTAATCGATGCCAGGACACCTCTACTTTCTTTAGTGAATAAAAAAACTTTTCGCAAAAAAATTATACGGGCATGGAGCTATTCACCTTCTTATGAATGGGCGATTCAAAAACTTCACGGAGGACGAGGCCTGCGGCCCCCCGTGCCCAGGCATCATCGCCCCAGGGAATGATTTCGATGATGTCTGGGTCAAACAGACCTGGCATCGTATTTTGCTGGATCGACTCCTTCATGGGAACGAACAGAAAATCGCCCTCCCGGGTCCCCTCTCCGCTGATGATGATTTTCTTTGGATTAAAAAGATTAATAAGAGTGGCAATTCCCATGCCGAGGATGCGGCCTGCTTCGCCAAAGATACGCACGGCACAAGGCTCCCCGCTTTGAGCCAGGGAAAGTAATTCATCCACATCCTGTACCGGCGCTGGAAGCTCCCCCCGCGCTGCAGCGTCCTGCGCGGAACGGACCAGAGCCGGGTCACCCACATAGGCCTCCAGGCAGCCGCGCTTTCCGCAAGCGCATAAGGGCCCGTCTGGACTGATCGTGATATGACCGAACTCACCGGCACCACCGGTCTGTCCCCGGTAAAACTGGCCATTGGCGACAATCCCTAACCCTACCCCGCGGCCGACCGTCACGGTCAGGAAGTGGTCCACTCCCTGACCGGGGCCGAACCATCTTTCAGTCAGCGTAAGTGTATTGACATCATTTTCAATATAGACAGGGATATGGAGCCTGCTCTGGAGCATATCCCGCAGCGGCACATTGTTCCAGCCATAGATGGGGGATTGGCGCAGGATCCCGTTCTCGGCGTCGATGATCCCCGCCAGTCCGACACCCACGCCAAGGAGCTGCTTTTTGGCGATCTTCTGCTCTCGAATGAAGGTAGTCACCATTCGCGCCAGCTCGTCCACCACCCGCTCCGGATCATGGATTGAAAGCGGCAGGGAAGACTTTGCCAGGATGAAGGCTTCCAGGTCGGTTAAAGCACAGACCGCATGTGTCTCGGTCAGCTTGATGCCAACCACATATCCGCCCTTGGGATTGATCACGAGCAAAATGGGCGGCCGGCCGCCGCTCGAATCGCCTGCAGATTTTTCCAGCACCAGGTTTTGAGCAATCAATTTAGCTGAAATGGATGTGACTGTAGCCGGGCTGAGCCCTGTACGCCTGGCAATCTCGGCCCGGCCAATGGGGCCATACGACTTGACTGCATTCAAGACGTGAGAGCGATTGATCGCCCGGATGAGGTCGCGGTTGCCGGTCGGATTTGTCATAGAACTAACTTTATTCAGTGAATAAAGTTAGTTTGATTATAGTACTGGTTCACGGATTGTCAAGGAATTTCCTCCTCCCCACGCGGTGGAACAATAAGGCGGATAATACGCTTTTGATACTTTGTCGCCGCAGAGCGGCATTGGCAGCAAGATATTTTTTCAGGGCAAAGAGAGGCATGCATCTACATGTAAATATTTCTGGCATTCCTCCAGTGTCCAGGATCGCTCCAGCCGTCTACGAGCGATCTGGATCAGACTGTCAACATTCAAAGTGAAAACTTTTATCCCCTCCTGATCCCAGGTGATAAGATTTTCTCCGTCAGGTGTGAACTCGACATTGTGGGCACCGCCATCCAGGTCCAGGGTTAATTTTTCCGCTCCGGTATGAGCATCCCAAAGTCGTATGGTTCCATCCCGGCTTGACGTGGCGATGAGCGTACCGTCCGGGGAGAACCGGGCCGATGTAACAGTACTGGTATGTCCACGAAGAATAATCTGCTCTTTCCCTGAAGCTGCATCCCAGATCTTTGCCGTAAAATCCCGTCCACTGGTCACAAGCCGGGTGCCGTCGGAACTGTACGCGATGCTCAGCGGATTACCTGTGTGCCCCTGCAGCGATCGAGCTATTTTTCCTGTAGCTGCCTCAAAGATTTTGACATCGTTGATATCAGCCGTTCCCACGCCCAGATAGGCGCCATCGGGACTATAGGATAAAGCAGTGATCTGCCCGGCCTTCGCATCCCAGCTTAGTATTTTTCTTTGGTCGCGGGAATCGAAAACCGATATGATGCCATCCAGGCCGGCCACCGCAAATGTCTTTCCGGAGGGATGATACGCAATGGCCCTTACATTCGCTTCATCGATCTGGATCTCCTGCGCGGTATCGCCACTCGTTGTATTCCAGATTCGAACCATGTAATCACTACCCCCAGTTGCCAGCTCCGTGCCATTCGGGCTGAAGGCGAGTGCAGTCATGCCGGCATCTGGAATTTGCTTTTCAAAAACAATTCGGCCGTTTGCAGAATCATAAACATTCAGCAAGTCGGCAGACACAGTGGCAATCAGGCGGCCATCCGGACTTAATGCCATGCGCCCGTTTCCGTCCACGGGGATGGTGAGCACTTCCCGGCCTGCTTCCAGCGACCAGATTTTAACCGTCCCATCCTGGTCGGCGCTTGCCAGTTCCTTTCCCTCTGGACGAAAGGCAAAACGAAAAATAAATTTGTTGTGTCCAGCCAGTTGGAGTAACTGGACTCCACTGGCTGCATCCAGGAGCGTGACCAGGCCGTCCCTGCCCGCCAGGGCGATCCTGGATCCATCCGGGCTGAATGCTAGGTGTTCCACCTGGTTCGGCGGTGGGACGACATTGTACAACACCTGCCCGCTTGCTGCGTCGATAAGCCGCAGGAAATCATCTAAAATGAGGAGCCGCCTTCCATCCGATGAAACAGCAAACAGCCCGATCCCAGCGTCTGACCGGATGACCGATGTATCCTTCCCGCTTTGGATATCGCGGATGTGCAGTTGACCGGCATCGATATACAGTACCTGGCGACCATCAGGCGTGTATTGGAGCTGATAGCCGGGGTCATCAAGATCGTTCCAGGAGTTCAGCAAGTCTCCACTGGACGCATCCCAAAACCGGATCGTTTTATCAGCACTCAGTGTCACCAACTGGCTGCCATCGGGGCTGAATTGAACGACAGGGACCGGATCCCTGCCGTTTTCCAGAATGAGGAGCAGGCGGCCATCTCCCGCATCCCAAATTTTTGCAGTTCCATCATCACTGGAGGTGGCGATCCGTTTTCCATCCGGGCTGAACGAAACGCTATCCACGTCAAGATCGTGGGCAGGGATGCTCAGGATGTTTTGATATGTGCTCGTATCCCAGATGTGCACAGTCTTATCCACGCCTCCCGTCGCAAGTCGCGTCCCATCCGGGCTGTAGGCGATCGTCCAGATCGTCCCTTGATTCGCCTGGATTGTCTTTTTGATCCGGGAAGCAGCGATTGCGCGGTGCAGGGCATTTTCGGCTTCAGGCAGTGTAAGCCGGTCCGGCGCAGTAACCTGAAGGCTTTGAAGCGCAAGCAAAATACTTCGTTCAGGATCGACCTTTAGATTGTTATCGGCATTGGCAGCAAGCTCACGGGCGAACGCGATTCGTTTTTGGGCCTCTGCGTTGGATTGAGCCTTTTCCGCCAGGTCCGCGTTTGCCTGGGCAGTTGCCTGGGCCCGTAGAGCAGAGGCGGCATTCTCTGCCGCGCTGACCGCGTTCTGATTTGCCTGCCGGCCGAATAAACCAACGAGAACAGCAAGCAGGATGGCAATTCCCCCTACAGCAGTAATAATGCGATTTCGAGTTCGTAAATTTTTGGCCGAGCGGGATTGTTCCTCCGCCCGCTGTCGTTCGGTCTCGGCGAGTCTTTTAGCTGCGTCGAGCTCGCGCTGGCGCTGTTCCTCACGGGCGAGAGATTCCTTTTCCGTCTGTTCCATGGAGGCAATCAGGAATTCGTGTTCCAACGAATTCAGATCATCCTGATGCCACCGGCTCCATTCATGGATCTGTGCCAGGCGCACACCACGGTACAGCAGGTCTGGTTCACATCCTAAAGATTGCCATTCCTGTGCTGCCTCTGTCAGCTGGCGGTGCAGGCGGAGACCTTCTCGATTCTCTTCGAGCCAGCCGCGCAGGGTAGGCCATTCCCGGATCAGGGCCTCATGTGCCACCTCGGCGGTATCATGACTGGTCGTGATCAGGCGCGCGTCTGCCAGGGACTTGAGGACTGCATGGGTCGGGACAGCGTCTTCCGGTTTCAGGATCAGCTCCTGAAACGTTGCCCGGCGGCGGGTATCGGCCAGGGCGGTTTCATCATTTAACTCGGTAAGGCGCAGGAAGATCCGGCGGGCGATGGTCTTTTGCTCGTCGGTGAATTGATCCGTAAATACCGTCTCGGCCGTTTCGGCGATCGCGCCGCGCACTCCGCCGGAGGAGGCATACCCGCTCAATGTCATCGTTCGGCCGCGGCGCCGCTGCCAGGTTTCCAGCAGCGCATGGGAAAGCAAGGGCAACGCGCCCGGTTCCTGCCCGACATCGCGCAGCAGCAGATCCACCAGCCCCGGCTCCATCTCCCAGCGGCCGCGTTGGGCAGGCTCTTCGATCGCCCGCTGCAGCTCATCCAAAGACATGGCGCCAATATATTCCTGGTTCTGCGCCAGCGCCTCGCGCAGTTGGAAGTAATCTGCACAATGAGCATAAAAGTCTGCCCGCAGTGTGATCAGGACGATTACTTGGCTCCCTGGGTCCGAGGCAGCCGTAAGCAGGTTATCAATAAAGGAAGTTCGCTCCTCTTCGGAATGGCAGAGAGTAAAGATCTCCTCGAACTGATCGACAACGAATAAAAGCGGCATCTGCCTGCGCAAGTGACTCCTCTCCTTGAGAAAATTCGACAGCCCTGCCGGTTCCTTCAACATTGCTTTGACAAGGGAATCGGCTTCCGCTTCCAGGAAAAGATCAGCCAGACCTTCCAACGGATGGGCAGCCGGTGTCAGGACATGAATCTGCCATTCTGCTGACTGCTGATTCCAGCGCAGTGAGGACACCAGTCCTGCCCGCACCAGCGATGATTTTCCGCTGCCTGAAGCGCCCACCACCGCCAGGAAACGAACACAATCCGAAGAGCTGATCGATTCCAGCAGAAGAACCCGGGACATTAATTTGGTGGTCAGTGCTTCGCGCCCCACAAAGAGATCGGCATCCGCCTCATCAAAGAAATTCAAACCCTTATACGGGCAGAGGCCCGATCCTGGAGCATCCTCCCGGCGGACGTTGGCAGCCAGAGCGAGCAGCCGCGCCACCGCCTTAGGCTCCTCCTCCAACCCAAGGGCCGGGACGAACAGGGACTGGATGGTGGGAATATCAGGCAGACGTAGATTCTGCTCGAGGCGGCTGATCTGCGAGTCGCTGTAGCCCACCGTCTCCGCCAGATCCATCTGCGTCAGGCCCACACGCCGCCTCAGGTAGCGGAGCAGGTCGCCAAAGGTTGTAAATTTTTCCAGTGTGCTCGTA
>JBLMZU010000651.1:0-3272 GCA_050258995.1 Bacteroidota bacterium | reverse complement strand
GCCTGCTTGGCCTGATCGGCGTGGGACGCCTATGGCAGCGTGAGCCCGTCTACGTCCTGTGGCTGGGCATCGCCCTGGCCTTCCTGCTGGTCTGGCCGACGAAATGGCCGCAATACATCCTGATCCTGACCGCCCCGCTTTCGCTGTCCGCCGCCGAGGGCGTGCAGACCCTGGTCGTCGGGCCGGCGAAAGACTGGTGGCAGAGTCGCAGCCGCCCACAGCCGGCCGTTGTTGAGAAGAGCTTCTCGAGGCGGGAGACCCTGCGCTCCCTCCCCTGGCTGCTGCCGGGGCTCATCGGCCTGGGGGTCCTGATCCTGTTCCCCCTGTTCTACCAGCTCGCCATGTCCCTCACCGACTTCAATGGCGCCTCCATTCGTGACGGGATCAACGGCGGAGTCTGGCGCGAGGTCTGGCGGGGGCTCACGGGGCAGGTCCAGGCCGTCGCCTGGGACCCCTTCTCGAACGTTCGATATATTGCCAAGCAGGTTCACTTTGCCGGGGGCCACCTGCTTGGGCAGATGTTCAGTGGGGCAGGCTCCGACCTGTTGGTCTTCAATCTGATCTGGATGGTCCTGTCGGTCAGTCTGCAGGCCGCCCTGGGCATCAGCCTGGCCGTCCTGCTCAACCGGCGCGGGGTGCGGCTGGCCGGTCTGTGGCGGACGATCTTCATCCTGCCCTGGGCCATCCCTGAATTCATCGGCGCGCTGATCTGGCTGCGCACCCTCCAGCCGGATACAGGCTGGCTGGGGATGGCTCTGCCACGCGGGGCAGACAACTACTTTTCGCAGAACGCGGGACCCGGGTGGACCCTGTTTACGCTGCTGGTCGCTTCCACCTGGTACGGCTTCCCGTTCATCATGCTGGTGGCCGCGGCCAGCCTGAAGCTAATCCCGGCCGAGGTGTACGATGCCGCGGCCCTGGATGGCGCTCACGGCTGGACGCTCTTCCACAAGATCACCTGGCCGCTTCTCATGCCGCTGGTCGTCCCGGCCCTGATCCTCCGCTCCATTTTTGCCTTCAACCAGTTCTACCTTTTCTATGTCATGAACACCAACTTCCCGATGGTCAGCCTGGCAGCGGTCTCCTACTACTTCTTCACTTCTGGCAACCAGTACGCCGTCTCGGCGGCCATCAACATCTTTACGGTGGCTGTGCTCATAGGCCTGTTGATCTGGTTCAATCGCTGGAGCAAGGCTGCCCAGGGGGTGACCTATGCGTAAGCCGACCTTCCTCCAGCAGGCCGCCTACCAGCTCATCTTCCTGGTCGTGGCCATTTTCGTGCTCCTGCCGATCTGGGAGCTGGCTTACCTGGCGTTCGAGGGCGGCATCATTGGCTGGCCGACCGAGTTTCGTCTGCTACCGGTCAAACCCACCTTCGAGGTGTTCGTGACCATGTGGCAGCGTGCCGGGCAATCGGTCACTTTTTTGACCGCGCTGCGAAACAGCCTGGTCGTATCGGTCGGTGCAGCCGTGCTCTCGATCGCTCTCGGGGCGAGCATGGCCTATGCCTTCGCCCGCTTCCGTTTCCCCGGCCGCCAGACCGGGCTGTTCGTCCTGCTGCTGGGCACCCTGCTCCCCCCCGTCGCGCTGATGACGCCCCTCTTCATTCTGATGCGCACCATGCACCTGCAGGCCACCCTGCTCGCGCTGACCATCGTGTACGCATCCTTTTCCATGCCCTTCGCGATCTGGAACATGCGCTCCGCCTTTCAATCCATCTCCAGGGAACTGGAGGAGGCAGCCTTCCTGGACGGTGCCGGGCACTTCACCACCTTCCGCCTGGTCAGCCTGCCGCTGGCCCTGCCTGCCATTGGCGTGGCTGCCCTGGTGGCCTTCCTGATCGGCTACTCGGAGTTCGCCATGGGCTGGTTGTTCGTCGAGCGGGCCGAGAACGTCACGCTGGCAATGGCGATCTCGGGCATCCTCAGCGGCAGCAACCAGTCGTGGAGCTGGATGGCCGCCCTGGCCGTGCTGATGAGCATACCGGTGGTATTGATCTTTATCCTGCTGCAGAAGGCCATCCTGGAGCGGATGTCGTTCGGCGGCATCGAATGATCCCGGTTTTGCGAGTTGGAGGTATTCATGAACGATAATCCCGCATTTGGCGCCGGCTTGCAGCCCTTCATGGGAATTCCCTCCTTCATGCGCCTGCCCGTCACGCGCCAGCTGGACGGTGTGGATGTGGCCATTCTGGGGGTTCCCTTCGACAGTGGCACCTCCTACCGTACCGGCACCCGCTTCGGCCCGCGCAAGATCCGCGAAGCCTCGCTGATGATCTGGGGACATAACTCCACCCTCAATGTCACACCATTGAAGAAGCTCAACGTGGTCGACTACGGGGACGTCTCGGTCATCCCCACTTCCATCGAGCACACCATGACAGCCATCACGGAGATGGCGGCGGAGATCATCGGCACCGGCACGAAGCTCATCTCCCTGGGCGGCGACCATTCGATCGCCCTGCCTCTCCTGCGTGCCCACGCCAAAAAACATGGACCGGTCTCGCTCGTCCACGTCGACGCCCATATCGATACCTGGGAGGCGGAGTTCGAGTCCGTGCCCTACAGCCATGGCACGCCGTTCCGCCATGCCCTGCAGGAAGGCTTGATCCGCCCCGGCGAATATATGCAGATCGGCATCCGCGGCCCGGTCAGTGGCGAGGATGATTATGCCAGCAACGAAGAATTGGGGGCGCGCATGATCACCATCCACGACGTGATGGAAAGAGGCATCCCGGCGGTTTTGAAGGAAGTGCACGAGCGCATGCAGGGACCGGTCTACGTGACCGTCGACATCGACTCGGCCGACCCGGCCTATGCCCCCGGCACGGGCACGCCCGAGGTCGGTGGCCTGACCAGTTACCAAATGCTCCAGCTCGTCCGCGGCCTGCACGGGCTGGACCTGATCGGCTTCGATCTCGTCGAAGTCTCCCCGCCGTTCGATCACGGCGAGATCACCTCCATCCTGGCCTCCAACATTGTTTTCGAATACCTTTCCCTGCTGGCGATCGGGCAAAAGTAAAATGAATTCCGTTCTTGCAGATATTGCAGAAAGACTAACGCCACTGAGCGACACCGCCTTCCTGGATGCCTCGGTCCTGCTGGCCCACATCCTGGATAGACCGCGCAGCTGGGTCCTGGCGCATCCGGACATTGTTCTTTCAGACGATCAGCAGCTGCTGTTGAACGACTCCCTGGCGCGCCTCGAAGAGGGGGAGCCCTTCCCCTATGTCCTGGGGCACTGGGAGTTCTTCGGCCTCGACTTCGAGATCA
>JBLMZU010000650.1:0-23059 GCA_050258995.1 Bacteroidota bacterium | reverse complement strand
CTGGCGATCTTCTCCGACAGGACATCCAGCATGCCCTGTGAAGTATCGGCCAGAGTGATCGGCCCCAGATCGGATTGCAGGGCAAAGCTCAGCAGCCCCGTGCCGCAGCCATATTCCAGGGCTTTCATCTCATTCGACAGGGGGACGGCCTGCCGCATGGCATCTGCCACCGCACGCGCCCGTTCCACCTTCCTGGGATCCGAGTCCCAGTCCCTTGCACGTTCATCAAAGTTTGTCATTTAGGCCCAATTCTCCAAAGTTTCCTTGACTTTCATCAAAAACCAATCTGCGGAAGCACCATCCAGGATGCGGTGATCAAACACAAAGGAGAGATACACCATCGGGCGGATGGCGATCGCATCGTCGATGACCACCACACGCTTCTGCATTGCGCCGACTCCCAGGATCGCACACTGCGGCTGGTTGATGATGGGGAAGGCCAGCAGGGACCCGCTGATGCCATGATTGGTAAGGGTAAACGTCCCGCCCTTGACTTCATCCGCATGGAGTTTTTTGGTGCGGGCCCGGCCTGCCAGGTCATTTACAGCCCGAGCCATCGCCAGCAGGGATAGATTATCCGCTCCTTTGATGACCGGGACGATCAATCCCTCCTCCCCCAAGGAGGTTGCCATCCCGATGTTCACATCCTTGTGGACAAGAATTCCATCATCTGTCCAGGAGGAGTTGACAGTTGGATAGGCTTTCAGGCCCGCAACGATGGCTGCCAGGAAATAAGCTGTAAAAGTCAGCTTGACACCATCTTTTGCAAAAACATCCTGGTTCGCCGCGCGATGTTTTGCCACCCGGCTCATGTCCGCTTCCATGACCGTCAGCACATGCGGTGTGGTCTGCTTGGACAGGACCATGTGCTCGGCAATCTGCCTGCGAATGACGGTGTGCTTAATGAGAGCGTCATGTGTTCCGGCGCCAGATGTCAGGTTCTGTTCCAATGGCGCAGAAACCTGCGCTGGGAGATCTTTCGCCTTTGACTTTTGACCTTCAACATAAGCCAGGACATCGTTCTTCGTGATGCGTCCATTTAGTCCTGTGCCTGGAACTTGCTGAAGATTCACCCGATATTCTGAAGCGATCTTGGCGACGACGGGGGAGATAAAGCCGATATCCTGCGAGGCTTCACGTGTCGGGTGCACGGCTTCAGGAGTTGCGCCTTGCTCGGTTCGAGACGTTTCCAGGGTTTGTGGCCTGGCGCCGGATCCCTGACCGCCTGACACATCCACGCTTTCCCCCGGCTTTCCAATGAATGCCAGCACGGCTCCCACCTTGGCCGGGACTCCCTCGCCTGTCATAATCTTCAGTATCGTTCCGGATGCAGGCGCCGGAATCTCCGTGTCCACCTTGTCGGTGTTCACTTCGAGAAGCGGCTCGAGTTCATTGACCGAGTCCCCTTCCTTCTTCAGCCATTTTGTGACTGTCACTTCCTCGACACCCTCGCCTAATAAGGGAACCAAAACCTTTACTGCCATAATTGCTCCTTAATGATTTCACCATGGAGACACCAGGACGCGGCGTATTAAGATTCTCGGCGTCTCATGTTCCGGTGGTTAGTTAGCTGAAGGATGGAAATGAATTCGGATCCACCTCATGCATGATTTCATACACCGCATCGAATACCGTTTCCGCATTCGGCTTGGACCAGTAATCGCCATCGCTTCCATAGGCAGGGCGATGGGCAGTGCCCGATAATGTATGTGGCTCGGAGTCGAGATGGAAATAGCCCCCCTGTTTCTCAATGACTTCCTGCAGCATGTATGCGGTGGTCCCACCCGGTACATCCTCATCCAGAAACAGGATGCGGTTCGTTTTCTTGAGAGACTCTACGATCCTGCCATGTATGTCAAATGGCAACAGGGACTGCACATCAATGATCTCGATTTCTATGCCAACCTTCGACAGCTTCTCTGCAGCGTCCAATGCGACACGGCAGCAGGCGCCATAGGTGACAATAGTGACATCACTCCCCTCGCGGATCACTTCCGGCACACCGAGCGGGACGGTGAACTCGGCAATATTATCAGGTAATCTTTCCTTGACCCGATACCTGTTTAAGACTTCGACCACCACGGCAGGTTCGTTGCCCTTCAACAATGTGTTGTAAAAACCGGCGGCGCGTGTCATATCGCGAGGCACCAGCACATGCATCCCACGCACGAGATGGATCAGGCCCGCCATGGGCGAGCCGGAGTGCCAGATGCCCTCCAGCCGGTGACCGCGGGTACGGATGATGACCGGTGCCGCCTGTCCGCCGGCGGTGCGCCAGTGCAGCGTGGCAAGATCGTCTGACATGATCTGCAGCGCGTAGAGCAGGTAGTCCAGGTACTGGATCTCGCAGATGGGGCGCAGGCCGCGCATGGCCATGCCGATCGCCTGTCCCAAAATGGTCACTTCCCGGATGCCTGTATCGCTCACACGCCATTCGCCATACTTTTCCTGCATCCCTTCAAAACCCTGATTGACATCTCCAAGCTTGCCTACATCTTCGCCGAAAGCGATCACACGTGGGTCACGGGCCAGGATCGCATCAAAAGCGGCAATGCTTACCTCAAAGCCTCTCACGGTCGGTGAAGTTCCTGTGTAGATCGGCTTCACTTCCTTGACCGCCACTGCTCTGCCGCTGTAGAGGTGCGAGCCGTATCGCTCCTCGTTGATCGCGTCCTGTTCATTTTTCCATTGGACCAGGACCTGCTTGGAGGGGTTTGCCTCGTCGCGCAGAATTCGCAACACTTCGTGCGCTGCAGTATGGATATCGCGTCTCAAAGGCACCGGAAGGGCCTCAAGCTGCTGCTTGATGGCGTTCAGCTCCGACGCATGCCGTGAGCTCCCGGCAATTTCATCGAGCATATCCAGCACCTGGCTGCGCTCTTCGAGAATGGGGCTGAGATAGGCATCCCAGGCAACCCGGCGAATTCCCTCCACGATCTCGTAGTCCTCTTTTTCCAGGTCGACCAGCTCCTGGTCGGAGAGGAGGCGCTGTTCGATGATCCATTCGCGCATCTTGCGGATGCAGTCAAATTCCTTTTCGAACCTCATTCGCTCCGGAGTCTTATAGCGCTCGTGGCTGCCCGAGGTGGAATGGCCCTGCGGCTGGGTCACATCGATGACATGCACCAGCTGCGGGATGTGATAGGTACGGGCGATCTCGGCTGCGTTGCGATAGGTCTCGATCAGCGCCGGGTAATCCCAGCCGCGCACCTGGTACAGGTCATAGCCACGCTCGCAATCATCTTCAAGACAGGGATCGCGCTGAAAGCCCTGCATGATCGCAAAAATATTTTCCTTGACCATCTGGAACTGGTTGGGGACGGAAATCCCATATCCGTCGTCATAGATCGTGATCACCGCCGGTGCCTGCAGCACGCCGATTGCGTTGACTGCCTCCCAGAACATTCCCTCGGCTGTGGAAGCATTCCCGATGCTGGCAAATGTGACTTCGTTCCCATTCCTGGAGAACTGGGTAAAGTCCTTCAACTCCGGTATTTTTCGATATAGGACCGAGGCATAGGCGAGCCCCACGGCACGCGGCATCTGCGCACCGGTCGGGGAAATGTCTGCCGAGGTGTTATAGCTTTCCGTTTGATTTTTCCACGATCCGTCCGGGTTGATAAAGCGGCTTGCAAAATGTGCGTCCATGGAGCGCCCCGCTGTATTGGATTCGTGATTTATATCTGCATGGGCATACAGTTGGGCAAAGAATTCCTGGATGCTCATGATCCCCAGCGTGAACATCCAGGTCTGGTCGCGATAATACCCCGAGCGCCAGTCCCCCTTTTGGAATGCACGTGCAATGGCAATGTTGGCAAGCTCCTTGCCATCTCCAAATATGCCAAATTTTGCCTTACCGCTTAATACTTCTCGTCTGCCTATAAGTGAAGCCTGTCTACTCTGGTATGCCAGGCGATAATCCTTGATGATCTCTTCTTTCTCGAGGGGAAGCACAACAGTACCCTTGGTTTTGGGCATGTATTCTCTCTCCTAACTTGTATTATGGAGATTATAACAAAAGGGAGGACAAACAAGACCCTTATTATTAATTAACGATTAGGTTTTCGTGGTTGTAATGACCCTTCACATGCGTTATAAAATGCGCATGTCCATCCAAAGCGTACAAACCCCGACTCCCCCGCATATCATCGATCTCGGTCTTGGTGACCCGGATCCATCCCTTTTTCCGGTCGATGCAATTGCCCGTGCAGCACAGGAATGCTTCAAGCAGAGGGATGCATTCTTCCTGCAATACGGTACAGAACAGGGCGATGGCTACTTCCGCCTGGCACTCGCCCGGTTTCTAAGCCGGCATTATGGCCTGCCAGCAGAGCCTGGAGGCATCTTCGTCACGGCAGGCGTTTCGTCCGCCCTGGCTTTGCTTTGCACATGCTTCACGCAGGCTGGAGATACGATTTTCATCGAAGAGCCCACTTATTTCCTGGCACCCAAAATTTTTGGCGATCATCGCCTCAACATTGTCTCCATTCCCATCGATGAAAATGGGTTGATGATCGAAGCGCTTGAAGAAAAGCTCAAATACAACAGGCCCAAGTTCCTTTATACAATCCCGGTTCACCACAACCCAGCTGGAACGATCCTGGCTGAAACGCGCCGCGCCCAGTTGCTGGAACTTGCACGCCAGCATGACTTCTTGATCCTGGCCGACGAAGTATACCAGCTGCTCAGCTATGATGATCATCCACCGCGGCCTTTCGCGGCCTATATCGATCTGGAAAATATTATTTCGCTGGGATCGTTCTCCAAGATTCTGGCTCCGGGCCTGCGGCTGGGATGGATTCAGGCCCATGAACGGGTCATCCAGCGTCTTGTGACGAGCGGACTTCTCGACAGTGGGGGTGGAATGAATCCGTTCACTTCTGCAATTGTCCGTGGCATGATCGAGGCAGGCGACCTGGATGCACATCTACAGAAATTGATCGGAATCTATCGACAGCGCCTGTTCAAAATGGATTCACTCTTAAAGGAGCATCTCCCGGCCGTCACCTATGCAGCTCCCCGGGGCGGATATTTCTTCTGGGTGCGCCTGCCTGACTCGATGAACGCCGTCGAATTTCGAAGGCACGCAAAGCCTCTGAACGTGGATCTGCGACCAGGCACGCTCTTCTCCTGTGAAGGCGGTCTGCAGAATTTCGTTCGATTATGTTTTGCTCATTACGAGGAGGAAAAGCTTGAGCAGGGCATCTTACGGTTAAGACAATCATTCGAAAATAGCTAAAGATATCGAATCTCCCATTCCACGTCGGGCGGAGAAGCGCAATTCAATGGATCGCGCTTCTCCGCATGAAAGACGCCGGATCATGTTACCTATGATAGACTCACCACATGCCACAAATATTGGAAGTTCATCAGGATCAATTCACCATCAGCACCGACCCCGGCCGGCTGGACCTGGATGCCATTGTTGATATGCTAACCCGTGCCTATTGGGCCATCGGGCGGGCGCGCGAAAAAACGGAACGCGCCTTTCAAAATTCACTGGTCTTTGGCGTCTATGAGGGAATCAGGCAGATCGGCATGGCGCGTGTTGTCACAGATTTTTCGATCTTTGCCTACCTGTGTGACGTGTTCATCCATGAAGACTATCGCGCAAAAGGCCTTGGGAAATGGCTGATACAGACCATCCTAAATCATCCCGACCTGGTGGATATGCGACGCTGGGTGCTGATCACAACCGACGCGCACGGGCTATACAGACAGTTCGGTTTCGCCAGCATTGAGGATCCCGAGCGCTGGATGCAGCGTTTCAAACCATTCCAACAGGAGGCCTGATGCCATCCCTGCCTCTCAAAGCGGGACGGGAAAAGAGTCTCCTGCGCCGCCATCCATGGATCTTTTCAGGCGCGGTTCAGCATGCGGACGAGAATCTCGCCTCCGGCGAGACCGTGGACGTGCTCTCGTCCACCGGGCAGTTCCTCGCCCGGGCTGCCTACTCCCCGTCGTCGCAGATCCGGGCCCGGGTCTGGACCTTCGAGGAGGAACCGGTCGATCAAGATTTCCTCCGAAAAAGGATTCGCTCTGCCGTCCAGGCACGCGAAGGCTGGGGGCTGCGGCGTGACACCGACTCGTACCGCTTGATCTACGCCGAATCAGATAATCTCCCGGGCTTGATCGTGGACCGCTATGGCGACGTCCTGGTGCTGCAATCCCTAACGGCCGGCAGCGAGGTCTGGAAGGAAACCTTCGCCAGCCTTTTGCTGGAAGAGACAGGGTTGCTCACCATCTACGAGCGCTCGGATGCAGATGTGCGTGAGCTCGAAGGCCTGGCACCCAGCGTGGGCCTGCTGCGCGGGGAGCTGCCACAGCTGCCTCTGACCATTCACGAAAACAACCTGATCTTCAATGTCAATTTTGCAGCCGGCCACAAAACGGGCTTTTATCTCGACCAGCGCCGCAACCGCCTGCGGGTGCGCGAGCTGGCAAAGGACAAGGATGTGCTGGATTGCTTTTGTTACACCGGCGGCTTCTCTGTCAACGCCTTGTCAGGAGGGGCAAAATCGGTCCTGTCGGTCGACTCCTCGTCCGACGCGCTGGTTTTGTGCAGGGAAAATGTGTCGCTCAACCAGCTTCCCGCCGACCGGCACGCCGTCCTCGAAGGGGATGTCTTCCAGGTGCTGAGAAAATTCCGGGATGAAGGGCGCTCCTTCGATATGATCATCCTCGATCCCCCCAAGTTCGCTCCCACAGCGGCCCAGGCGGAAAAGGCCGCCCGCGGCTATAAGGATATCAACCTGTTCGCGTTCAAGCTGCTGCGACCCGGCGGACTGCTGGTCACGTTTTCATGCTCGGGCGGCGTGGACGCAGGGTTGTTTCAAAAGATCGTGGCCGGGGCCGGGCTGGATGCGGGCGTCGATGCGCAGCTCGTCGAGCACCTGTCGCAGGCAGAGGATCACCCCGTCGCCTTGAATTTCCCGGAGGCAGCCTATCTTAAAGGACTGGTTTGTCTGCGCAAGTAATATCTTTTAATTTTCAGCGTCTGTTAATTGTCTGACAATGTCATTGCATCATAGTGGTGACATGCTCCCTGCAGTGACATCGATTTTCAGGATGGAGGAATCGATGAAACATTACAAGTATTTGATCATCGGGGGCGGCCTGGCAGGGGATGCAGCTACCCGGGGCATCCGCGAGCTCGACACGGACGGCTCGATCGGCATGATCAGCATGGAAGCTGATCCGCCCTACATGCGGCCCAATCTTTCGAAGGGATTATGGAAGGGGCGCCCTGTGGAAAAGATCTGGCGCAAGACGCAGGAGCGGGGGACGGAGATACATTTGAAGTGCAGGATCACCCGCATCGATCCTGATAAAAAACTGGTGCGCGACATGGACGGCGCTGAGTACGCCTACGACAAACTTCTGCTTGCCACTGGCGGCACACCCAATCACCTGCCGTTCGGTGAAGGGAATATCATCTACTTTCGCACCTTCCAGGATTACCAGCACGTGCGCAACCTGACCGGGAATGGGAACCACTTTGTGGTGATCGGGGGCAGCTTCATTGGCTCGGAGATCGCAGCCGCCTTGAGCATGGTCGGCCAACACGTGATCATGGTCTTTCCCGAAAATGCCATCAGCGAAAATGTCTTTCCCCCGGATCTATCAAAGTTCCTAAACGAGTACTACCGCCTTAATGGCGTGGAAGTGGTGGCCGGCGATACGATCGTTAGTGTCAACAGGGAAGGGGACCGTCTGCTGGCACGCACCGGGAGTGGGCGTGCCATCGAGGCGAACGGGATCGTGGCCGGCATCGGCATCCACCCGGATCTTCAGCTTGCCAAAGAAACGGGCCTGGAAACCGGGAACGGGATCATCGTCAACGAGCGGCTGCAAACCTCCCATCCTGACATCTACGCGGCCGGGGACGCGGCCAACTTCATTCACTCTGCCCTGGAAAAACGCGTCCGTGTCGAACATGAGGACAATGCCGTCCAAATGGGGAGAACGGCCGGACGTAACATGGCCGGGGCCAGCGAGGCCTATACTCATGTGCCCATGTTCTATTCCGACCTGTTCGACCTTGGCTACGAGGCCGTGGGCGAGATCAGTAGCAAAATGAAAACCTTCTCCGACTGGGAGGAGCCGTTCAAGAAGGGCGTGATCTATTACCTGGATGATGGCCGGGTGCGGGGGGTTGTGCTCTGGAATGTCTGGGATAAAACAGACGAAGCGCGTGCTTTGATGAGGGAAACAGGCCCGTTCGCAGAGAAGGATTTGAAGGGAAAAATTACAGGCTAAATGAAATGCAGGGACACAGCATGAGTGTCCCTGCATTATTTCGATCAGTTTACGAGTCTACTACTTTGATTCCTTATCCCGGCCCAGGTCCGCGACTGCGCGTAAAAGGCCGATGATCATAACCCCCAGGCGCATCCCATCGCCTGTGCTTACCGTGATCTCCGTACCTGTCTCCTCCGCGCGCCGGGTGAGCAAAAATGCCCCTGCCAATCCAAGGGCTGCTCCTGCCACTGTGCCGATGATCAAAGTCTTGGTCTTCGTATCCATTTATTCATTCCTCCGTTTGTCATTCCCTGCCACCAAGGATGGCAGATGGAATTTTACTATTAGCGCTTTCCAAAAATCCGGTTAATGCTTGCACCGATCGAATCGATGGTAATTACGGGCTTGGCCACTGCGTCGGCCCCACGCCTGACCCCATCTCGAATTTTCCAAAACAATCCCTGGGCCTGGTATGTATACCTGGGGAGAATGCCAAGCAGCCTTGTCAACAGATAAGCAATCCCTGCCACCATGGCAAAGGCAACCACCAGGAAAATAATGGCGGGGATGGCCAGGTAGATCTCAGAGATCTGCGCCCAGAGCGTAACGTCCCCGCCGTAGTTAAAGGTGGCAGAATAGACCAGGGCACTGCAGAGAAAGCACACGACCGTGCTTCCAATGACCGGTGCCAGGATCTTCCACCTTACTTCCTTGCGGTGTTTCAAATATGTTTCATGTTCAGGTTGAGGAAGTTTTCCGTTCATTGCTTGTATTGTAGCATATGTCTTTTTTTGTTCCAACTAGTAAAAACCGGAATTGGATATATTAATGGATATGAATCGCCTCGGCGCTTTTACTTGAGAAGTACGCTGGATGCGCGCCCGGGTTAGTTGGGACGCGCACAGGGCGGTCTGGCGTGCCTCGCCCAGGCACGCCAGAACCGCCCTGGCAGGGGGAACTGGACTTGACCAATTATTCTTATTTGAAAATCTGCCAGGCTTCCTGCAAACCTACAGGAAACCGGTTATATGCCGCGGGAATACCAGTAAGCTCACAGCCGCGGGTAAAACCTGTCAGGGTTGGAATCTATCGACGGTTCCTCAGGAAGGTCGGGATATCGAGATCATCCTTGCTGACAGGAGGCTGGGAAGCCTGCCTGGACTCACCCGTCTGACCATCCGCGTGGACACTGACCGATTCCATCGGGCGTCCAAAGCTGGTTGTTTCAGTGCGCCTGGGTTCCGTGCGCGGCTTGCTCTCGAAGGCACGGCGCGGGATGCTATTGCGCTCGAAGCCGGTGGCAATGACCGTCACGCGAATATCGTCGCCCATGTTCGGGTCGATGACGGCACCGAAAATCAGGTTGACATCCGGGTGGGCGGTCTCGCGGATGATCGCCGCGGCCTGGTTGACCTCGAAGAGGGTCATGTTCGGTCCGCCGGTCACGTTGAAGAGCACGCCCCGGGCACCGTCGATGGTGATGTCGAGCAGCTTGCTGGAAATGGCATCCTCGGCGGCTTTCTTCGCCCGTTCGTCGCCCGAGCCCTTTCCAACAGCCATCAGCGCCGCCCCGCCTTCTGACATGATGGCGCGTACGTCGGCAAAGTCAAGGTTGATCAAACCCGGAATGGTGATCAGCTCTGAAATGCCCTGGATGCCCTGGTGCAGCACATCGTCCGCCAGGCGGAAGGCATCCTGGAGGGAGGCACGCTTGTCTGCGATCTGCAGCAGTCGATCGTTCGGGATGGCGATGAGCGTGTCTGCATGCTCCTTCAGCTTGCCAATACCCTGCTCGGCAGCCTGCATGCGGCGGCTGCCTTCGAAGGTGAAGGGACGGGTCACCACACCGATCGTGAGGGCGCCGCTCTCCTTGGCAACCTGCGCGACGACCGGCGCCGCACCTGTGCCCGTGCCACCGCCCATGCCTGCCGTGACGAAGACCATGTCCGAGCCTTTCAGCACGTTGTACAGTTCGTCCGCGGATTCCTCGGCGGACTTGCGGCCGATCTCAGGATCGCCACCTGCACCCAAACCGCGGGTGAGCTTCTCACCGAGTCTCACCTTGGTGGGTGCCTTCGTCAGGGTCAGCGCCTGTGCATCGGTATTCACGACGATAAATTCAACGCCTTGAATACCTTCGTCGATCATGCGGTTGACGGCGTTGGATCCACCACCGCCGACGCCGATGACCTTAATCCGGGCGAAAGAAGGGTCTGACGGTAACGGCTGCTCTGGCATTTGCTTGTTGGTCGAGTCCATTTCTACCTCCATCAAAAATTAGATCTGATGATACTTGAATACAATTCCGCAACAGGTTAATTTAAGACTGCTACGGTAAAATACGGCCAAATAACTTTTTTATCGAATTCAAATCCACGCGTTTCTCTCCTTTCGAGCGACGCTCACGGCCAATGCTCAGATCGTGATCCTGCATTGTGAGTGCCCATCGCAGCAACCCCACACCCGTCGAATAGGCGGGTGAATACAGACGATCCACAAGCCCGGTTAAATTTTCCGGCTGCGCCGTACGGACCGGCATTCCCAGCACCTGGGAGGCCACGCGCTTGATACCGGGCAGCGCCGCCGTACCACCAGTCAACACCATCCCCGCCGGCAGGAGACCGTCATAGCCGGAGCGCTTGATCTCCTGCATGGTCAGTGTAAAGATCTCGGCCACGCGCGCCTCGATGATCATCGCCAGCTCCTGGCGGTTGATCTGAACCGGGCGCTCCTCGCCGAAGGGGCGGATGGAAAATTACTCCTCCGGTCCCACGCCGGTGCGGAAGGCATATCCGTGCTGCTTCTTGACATCCTCCGCCTGTGCAAAGGAAAGGCGCAATCCATGAGCGATATCCTGCGTCAGATGGTTGCCACCGACGGCCAGCACCATCGTATGCCAGACATCGCCGTTGACATAGATGGCCAGGTCGGTCGTGCCGCCGCCGATGTCACAGACCGCCACGCCCATCTGGCGCTCCTGGTCGGTCAGCACGACTTCGCCGGAGGCCAGCGGATTCAGCACAAACTGCTGGATATCCACACCTGCCGCGCCCACGCACTGACGCAGGTTGTCCCCGGTCGCAGCCGAGGCAGTGATGATGTGCGCTTCGACCTCGAGCCGGTAACCATGCATCCCCTGCGGGTTGCGGATGCCATCCTGTCCATCCACAGTAAAGCCACGCTGGATCACATGAATGACCTCGCGGTCATGCGGGATGGCCACAGCGCGGGCCTGGTCCAGGGCATGCGCCACGTCATACTCGTCGATCACATTGCCGCCCACCGCCGATGCACCCCTGCTGTTCACGGACGAGACGTGCGCGCCTGCCATGCTGACCAGCGCAGAGGTGATCTCCAGCCCGGATGTGGATTCTGCCTTCTCGACAGAGTGAGTGATCGCCTGGGAGGCCGCGGCAAGATCCACGATGACACCCTTGCGGATCCCCTCCGATGGCTCAATACCCACGCCCAGGATGCGAATCGATTTGTTGTCCTCCACCCGCCCCACCAGGGTGCAGACTTTTGTCGTGCCTACATCTATGCCTACAACAATTTCTTCCATAACTATTGGATCCTATAATAAGGCGCAGTCGGGTAGGTCACGTTGATCATGACCGGATGGATGCCCCTCTGCGTGAGCGAATTCACCATCGATTCATAGACTCGCATCTTTAATTCCACATCGTTCGACCTGGTTCCGAAATAAACACTCCAGCCGCGCGGGTCATTCCAGCCAAAGCCCAGCTTTGGGTCATAGAGGATCGACACACCCGGCGGGACATGTCCGGCCAGTCCCTTGAGCGCCTGGATCATGTCTGAGGAGATGAACGGGACCGGGTTCAGCGGGTCACTGGCTTTAAGATCCAGGGTCGGGGCCGATACCGCGGTGACGGAGATCAACTCTGCGATCTCGCCCCTCGGACGAAATGCCACACCATCCTCTGCAATCCACGTGTAGCCGCCGCCCTGCTCCCAGCGGACGACCGGCTTCCGCTCGACGACATCCACGGCAACCACGTTGGGCAGGGAGATCCTCACCGTGGCCGAGGCCAGCTCGGGATAATTGAGGCGCAGGCGGGTCTCCAAGTCTGAGGCCTTGAGCAGAAAGATCGGCTGCCCCGAGACGTTCATCGCCGCGCTCAGCTCCTCGGCCGGGATGATATGGTTACCGGTGACCTGGGCCTGCGTAACGCGGAAAAAGGGCAGGTTGTAGGCTCCATAGATCGCGCCGCCCAGCAGGAGCACGAACAGGAACGAGACGAGGCGGATGCCCAAACGCGGCCGGGGGATGCTGAGGGGCCGGGCATCCGAAGCAGCGGACAGGGCGACCTGATAACGCCGGCGCGCGTTCTGGGCGGGTTTCCGCTTTGGAGCCGCGCCCGTCGACCGGGTACGCGAGGTGACCGGCGGCGCGGGACGCGTCGCATTCTTGCGGGCGCGCTGCACACGCCTGGTCGTATTGCTCTCGCGGCGCAGCCGGACCTGTTCGGAGCGGCTCAGATCCTTCTTCTCACTCATCCCTGACTCCGATAAGTATGCGACGTACGGTCACGCTCCGCCTTGCGCTGCATGGCTAGCTCGATCAAGCGATCCACCAGCTCATTGTACGGAAGACCGCTTGCACCCCACAGTTTGGGATACATGCTGATCTTGGTAAAGCCAGGGATCGAGTTGAGCTCGTTGAGATAGATGCGGTTCGTATCCTTCTCCACAAAGAAATCCACGCGGGCCATGCCGGCACAGTCAATGGCCTGGTAGGCCCGGACGGCATAGTCACAGATCCTTGCAGAAACATCCTCCGGCAGGCCGGCTGGAATGAGCAGGCCCGAGGTGCCGTCGATATACTTTGACTCGTACGAATAAAACTCGCGGCTCGGCAGCACCTCGCCCGGGACCGAAGCGACAGGCTGGTCGTTACCCAGCACGCTGACCTCGATCTCACGCGCGTTCCCGATCCCCTTCTGGATCAGGACGCGGCGGTCGAAGGAAGCCGCCTCCATCAGACCTTCCTGCAGGTCGGAGCGGTTGCTGCACTTGGTCACGCCGACCGAGGAGCCGAGATTGGCAGGCTTCGTGAAGATGGGATAACCGGTCATCCTCTCAGCGCGCTCGATGACAGACGCCATATCCTTTTCGATCTCGGCGCGCAGGACAACCAGGGTGTCGACAATGGGTATGTTGTTGGCGATCATCACATCCTTGAACACGCCCTTGTCCATGCCGACAGAGGAACCCACAACACCAGCGCCAATGTAAGCGACATCAGCCAGTTCGAACAATCCCTGAATGGTCCCGTCTTCGCCAAAGGTGCCATGCAGAACGGGGAAGAAGACGTCGATGGCGTGATGCATGGAACGTGAGGCATCGGAGGGATCGGGGGAGAGAACAAAGTGCTCAAGGTCGGATAGCTTGTTTTGCTCGAACCTGCCGATCACATCTTCACCGGTCAGCCATTTGCCTTCGTGTGTGATGCCGATCTGGGTCACGTCATACTTCGCCGGATCGAGAACCGACAACACCGAGCGTGCGGACATAAGCGATACCTCATGCTCGCCGGATCTGCCACCAAACAGGACTGCCACGTGAAGTTTTTTCATAGTGTTAGCGTTGCAACGTTTGAGCGTTTACACGTCTAAACGTTCCATTCTCCGATCAGTTCAATTTCAAGTTCCAGGTCCACACCCTGCTCTTCCTTCACCTTCTTTTGCACGAGCTGGATGAGGGCCAGGATGTCATCCGCCTTTGTATTGGCGTGATTGACAAAAAAGTTTCCATGCAGAGGACTGACCTCGGCATTCCCGATGCGTGTGCCCTTCAGGCTTGAAGCTTCGATCAGCCGGCCGGCATAATCGCCAGGCGGATTTTTGAACATCGAGCCCATGCTGGCACCGGGCGGCTGGGTGGCCTTGCGATGTGATTTGAACTGCTCCATCTTCACGGTCACATCCTCGCGGGTCGAATTCACAAGACTCAATTCCGCCGCCAGGACGATCGCATCCAGCCCGCCGCGCTTCAGGATGCTGGTGCGGTAGCCGTACTGCATTTGCCCGGCCGTGAATTTCTCTCGTCCAGATTCGGTAAGCAGCTCGGCCCAGACCAGGTTGCCGGTCATGTCGCCGCCGAACGCGCCGGCATTGCCATAGACCGCACCGCCGATCGTGCCCGGGACCGTGCAGGCCCATTCAAGGCCGGACAGGCCCTTGAAGGCACAGCGGTTGGCCAGGTTGCTGAAGACAACACCCGACTCGGCCGTGACGGCAGGCTCGTCCCCGGGGTGGAAGCGGACTCCCTTGGCCCGGTTCAGCACAACCACGCCCCGCACTCCCCTATCGCTTACCAGGACGTTCGAACCGCCTCCCAGGATCAGGTATTCAAGATCCAGCTTCCATAACAATTTGATGATTCGCGCCAGCTCATCGGCAGACTCTGCTGTAATAAGGATATCTGCGGGCCCGCCGATGCGCGCGGAGGTATAAGGCGCCAGTAGGACATTCTCCCGGACCTTATCGCCAAGTTTGGCGTACAGCACATCGATGGGTGGGCTGATCACGTTCATTTTTGCATCACTTTTCTTTTTCACTCAATTTCTCGATCAATTTTTCAACTGCCTTTTCATTCGAGCTTTCCTGCTTTGCCTCGTCCGCCTTTTTGTTCCGGTCCAAGAACGTCAGGACCATCTTCAGCGGGGGCAGGAAGTTGGTTTCAGGGTGACCCCGCACGTCATTCTCCGACTCAATGGAATTTGCGGGGTTAAGAGCTTTCTTCTTTTCATCAGACATCTGTAACCCTTTCCAGTAATCCTTTCACAACATCCGTACTGATCTGATCCGCGTCGCCTGCAGACAGCACGAGCACCACGTCTCCCGACTTGAGACTGCGGAGAAGGTACTGGGTTACTTCGGGAAGAGTCTCGATATATCGCGCCGACAGGTTGGGCATGGCGCTGACGATCTCGGCCGAGGTGAAATCCTGCCTTGGCTCACGGGCCGCGTACACTTCTGTGACGATGACCTCGTCCGCGTCCTTGAAGGCCTGGGCGAACTCCAGAAAGAGGGTCTTCGTGCGCGAGTAGGTGTGCGGCTGCCACACCGCCCAGATGCGCTGGCGTGGAAAACGCGCCCGGGCGCCTTCGAGCGTTGCCCGGATCTCGGTGGGATGGTGGGCATAATCGTCAAAAATGCGGATGTTATTCACCTCGCCGCGCAATTGGAAGCGGCGGCCTGTGCCTGTGAATTCTGCCAGGGACCTGGCAACATTTTCGCGCGGCATTCCCAGCACATCCGCGATCGCCAGGACGGCCAGCGCATTGCGAACGTTATGTTTGCCCGGGATTTGAAGGGATACATTCACCGATTTGGGTCCGTGGCTGCCAAAATTCGAAGTTGCGACAAAGCCATATCCGCCGCGCTGGTTGGGCTGCACATCCCGGGCCGTCACCCACAGCGGACTGTTGATGGTGGGGTCACCCTGGACACCGTAGCCAACCACATTCCTCCCGGCCTTGCGGGCATACGCGAGCATTTCCGCCGCCCCAGGATCCTCCACGCAGGCGATCAGGGTCCCATCCGAGGGCAGCAGGTCGACGAACTTGCGGAAGGAGGCAAGCATCGAGTCGAGGGTCGGGAAGAAATCCGGGTGGTCGTGTTCGACGCTGGTGATGACTTCGATCTGCGGCTTCAGGCCGAGGAACATATTGTCGTACTCATCGGCCTCGATCACGAACAGACCACCCTGGCCGGCCCGGGCATTGACACCCAGGTTCTGGATCACGCCGCCCACGATGAAGGATGGGTCGCGGCCCAGGTCCCTCAATATCCAGGCGGTCATGGCCGTGGTGGTGGTCTTGCCGTGCGTCCCGGCGATGGCGATTCCCGTCTTATCCGACATCAGCTCACCGAGGAAGTCAGCGCGCTTGTAGACGGGGATCCCGGCCTGTTTCGCGGCCATGTACTCGGGATTATCGTCTGTAACAGCCGAGGAGCGCACCACCCAATCGGCTCCCTGGATGTAACGGGGATGATGGCCGATATACACGGTCGCGCCGGCCTTGCGGAGCTCATCGGCAAACGGGCTCATGACGCGGTCAGAGCCGCTCACCGTGTATCCGCTCTCCAGCAGGAGGCGGGCGATGGCGGAAAGACCGCTTCCCCCGATGCCAATGAAATGGACATGTGTCATATTAGCGCCTAGATATAAACAACCAGAACGAAAATAAAGGCAAGGATGATGGCAAAGTAAATGCCGGGCACGCCAAACAATTCCGGTGGCATATATGCCATCATCTGGTTGACCGTCGTGGCAACGGGTTCCGTGGGTGCAGAAATAAAATCAGGAAACGGATAATTTGCAATATCCATCCAGTATAGGATGGACCCGACAATCAGATAGCCATTGAATGCACCAAGGATGCCGCCAAATAGAGAATCCTGTATCTTTTCACGGACAGCTTTACCGGCCAGGCGGGTAAGGCTAACTGTTTGATAACCAAAATACACCAGGACGAGCAAGATAATGGTCTGGATCCAGAAGAGGGTCACATCATCCTTAGGCAGGCTACTGATAAAGGGAACATACTGGATCAGCAAATAATTCAATCCCAATGCCAGGATTGCGCTGAAGGAGACGAGCAATTCCTTCGCCCAGCCTCGCATCCATCCAACGATGGCAAAGAGGAACACAGATAGCCAGAAGAAGGAAACAATGCTCATCATCGTGTCACGCTCCAGTCAGTTCCATCAGTGCGCTGGCGATCTTTTCAGCAGCACGCGGGTGTGAGAGTTGGAACATAGCGGCGCGCATGGCCTTCATTTTTTTCGGGTTGTCGATCAATACGTTTAATGTGGGCAGCAGATCGTCATCGAGGCGGGCATCCTCGAGAATGACGGCTGCGCCACGCCGGGTCAGGTAATCGGCATTGACCTTTTGGTAGCGCCACGCATGCGGGTAGGGCACCAGGACAGCGGGCAGCCCGAATAACGGATATTCACCCAGGCTCGATGCACCGGCACGAGATACCACCAGGTCGGCAGAGGCCAGGGCTGCGCCCATTTCATGCAGATAGGGCATCTCATGATAACGGGCAGCCAGGTCGGCAGGCAGTTGTGCATGGGCATCTTTCACGAGCTGCCCATCCAGGTCGCCGGAGATATGGATCAGCTCGAACTTCTGAAGCAGGGCCTGTAAATGGTTCAGCACAGCCTGGTTGATCGAGTGCGCTCCCTTGCTTCCACCGAGCACCAGCAGGACCGGCAACTGCCCCGAAATCTCGAGGTGCTGGGACGCAGTCTGGCGATCCCAAAGCGCCAGGTCGGAGCGGAGCGGATAGCCCGTCTCGTATACTTTTTTGTTAAAGAACCTTTGCGACTCGTCAGTGGTCACCATGATGACATCCGCCATGCCAGCCAGTGACTTGAGTGCCATACCAGGCTCGATATCCGGCACATACAACAGGGATGGGATCGAGCGCCCGGCCAGCGCCACCGGCACGGCCACGTAGCCGCCGGTAAAGAACATCACGTCGGGTTTGAAGTCTTTCAGGATGCGGCGGGCCGCAAAGGTGCCGCGCGTGATCGTGACCAGATTACGCGGCATAGCAGCCATCCCAACCCCGTGCACGCCGGCTGCCGGGATGGTCTGGATCGGAATTCCCTGGCGCGTGACCAGGGATTCCTCCATGCCACCCTGGCCACCCACCCAGAGCGTGTCGAGGCCGGGAACCTTAGCGGTTAGCGCGCTGTGAACGGCGAGTGCGGGATACACTCCGCCTCCCGTTCCCCCGGCGCAAATCAACATCCGCACCGAAAGACCTCCAGTCGTTTTCTTCCTTCACCACCTGCCCTCCCTGGCGGGAGATATTCAGCATGATGCCGATCCCGCACAAAATTGAGACCAGGTTGGAACCACCGGCACTAATGAACGGCAGGGCATTTCCCGCAAAGGGGACCAGCCCCACCATGGCAGACATGTTGATGATCGCCTCGATCGCGATCCAGCAGGCAATACCCGAAGCGAGCAGGGTGCCCAGCATATCCGGGGCACGGCGGGCGATCACCAGTCCACGCCAGACCAGGACAGCATACAAAGCGATTAATAAAACCGATCCGAACAGACCAAGCTCCTCCACGATGACGGCAAATACACTGTCGGTCGGTGCAAAGGGCAGGCCCAGCAATTTTGTATTCGCCTCTCCCAGCCCCACGCCAAATATGCCGCCCTTGATGATCGCTTCAAAAGAGCGCTGCACGTGATAGGAGGCATTGGTGGGGTTCTGCCAGCCTGCCAGGTACTCGGCGATACGAGCATGGCCGGTCGTGCTGAAGCGGGTGATCATAAATCCGATGGCCACGGCCAGGATCAAGATGAAGATGATCTGCTTGATATCGGCACCGGCCAGGAAGAACAGCAGCCCGCCGAGGATCAGGACCGTCCCGGCCGCGCTCAGATCCGGCTGCTTATAGATCAAGCCACCGATAATCCCGAGGATCACACCCAGGGGAATCAGCCCGAAACCGATATCGTGCAGGAACTGGCGCTTGGAATACAGCCACACCGAGAGATAAATGACGGAGACGAGCTTCGCAATTTCAGAGGGCTGGTAGGATCCTTTGTAGAGTGTACGCACCGCACCCAGGCGCGGCTCATTGATGATGGCAACGGCGACCAGCAGACCGACGGTCGCCAGCATGATCACCACCACGATCCTGCGCCAGTTGTGATAATCGAAGAGGGAAAGCACGAACATCATTACCACGCCCAGCAGGAGCCAGCGCAGCTGGCGGCCAAACATGTAGGTGGCCGAGCCGTATTCGTTGAACGAAAAATCGTAGGAGGCGGAATAGAGCATGATCAAGCCAAATACCAGTAAGGCCACCACGACCAGCACCAGCGGAATATCCACGCCGCGTGAGATCGTCTTGGTAGGCGAAAAAGACACCCGTTCGTTTACGAAAGTTCTCGTACCCATGTTCTAAACCTTTCTCCGCGCTCTGCAAAATCCTTGAACTCATCAAAGCTCGTCCCGCCCGGGGATAGCAGGACGACGTCCCCGGTCTGGGCCACTTCCGCAGCCAGCTGGACGGCGTCCTGCAGCCCGCCGGCGCGTGCCACCGTAAAACGCTTCGGTCTGGAGCCGAGCTGTTCGATCGTTTTCCCGATCTTTTCTGCCGCCTCTCCAAAGAGCACGATGTGATCCACCCGCTCATTGACAAGCCGGATTAAATCCTCCCAGGGAAGATCCTTGTCGCGCCCACCCAAGAGGAGCACGATCGGCTCGTCGAAGGAGCGGATCGCCGCGATCGTGCGCTCGGGCGCCGTGGCAATTGTGTTGTTGTACCAGCGCACGCCGCGCAGCTCGCGGACAAATTCCAGCCGGTGCTCCACACCCTGGAACTCCTCCACCGCTTCCAGCATGGCATCCAGGGGGAGGCCGGCAGCATGACCGATGGTGAAGGCGGCCAGGACGTTCAGCACATTGTGATCCCCGCGGATCGCAATCTTCTCCCGCAGGATCAGCGGCAGATAGGCGTTTCCATCCCGCAGGTTCAACAGCCCGTCATGGTAGTATGCGCCGCTCAGGCCTTCCTCGAGCTCGTGCAGGCTGAAAGTCAACAGCCTGCCCTGAACCCGGTCCCGCAGGCTCCAGGCGCCCCTGTCGTCCCGCCCCAGGACCGCAACATCGGTGCTGGATTGAAAATCGAGGATACGGGCCTTGGCTGCGGTGTAAGCCTCCATCGTCCCGTGGCGGTCCAGGTGGTTGGGAGTCACATTCAGGATGGCGGCGATGTCCGGGGAGATCGTCATCTGCTCGAGCTGGAAGGAGGACAGCTCCAGGATGGCGATATCCTTCGAATCCATCTGGTCCACGTAGTTGATCAGCGGGTCCCCGATGTTACCACCAACATGGGCTTTGTCGCCATAGGCATTGGCAGCCATCTTCCCGACCAGGGTGGTCGTGGTCGTCTTGCCTGCCGAACCGGTGATGCCAATCGTTTTGCAGGGAACGACCTCCATGAAGATCTGCGAGTCGTTTGAGAGGGGAAGGCCGCGCCGGATCGCTTCCGCCACAATGGGAAGGGTGAGCGGCACCCCACCGGAGAGGCAAAGGACATCGGTGGTATCCAGCAGCTCGAGTGGGTGTCCGCCAAGCGCCCATTCGATCGGGAGCTCGGCCAGCGACTCACGGGCAAGACGCAGATCCTCCGCACTGCGGGCATCGCTGAGCGTGACATGCGCGCCGTGAATCGAAAGCCAGCGCGCCAGGGCCAATCCCTGACGGGCAGCTCCCAAAATCAAAACCCGCTTGCCAGACCAGCTCGAATTCATCTTCCTCTACTCTCTATCTCTGTTCTCTAACATCAAACCACAGCCAAACCCAGGCCGACCATTGCGGCCAGCAGGCCGATCAACCAGAACCTCTGTACCACCTGTGTCTCGCTCCATCCGAGTAATTCGAAATGCAGGTGGATGGGTGTCATCTTGAAAAAGCGCTTGCCCTTGGTCATCTTGAAGTATGAGATCTGGATGACAACGCTCAAAGCCTCGCTGAGAGGGATGATCGCGATGACCAGCAGCAGAGGCCACTGTCCGGTCATCAATGCGACAACAGCCAGGGTCGAGCCTAATGCAAGCGAACCGGTATCGCCCATGAACAGCTCGGCGGGGTGGACGTTAAACCACAGGAAGCCAAACAGTGCGCCGACGACCGTAAAACAAAAACGGGCCAGGTAGTCATATCCATAGATCAGCGCGATCCCACCAAAGGCGACAAAGGCGGTGGCAGAGATCAGCCCTGCCAGTCCATCCAGCCCATCAGTGAAGTTCACTGCGTTCGATTCGCTGACGATGATAAAGGCGGCGATCGGGATATACCACCAGCCGAGGTTGATCTCTCCTTTGATCCCAGGCAGGTACATATCGGGAACATCGAGCATGTATTTCAATACATACGCCGTCCCGAGTGCCAGCAGAACCTGGGCCGCGAACTTGGTACGCGCGCGCATGCCTTCGCCGCGGCGTTTCCCGCGCACACCCTCCCAGTCATCGATCGCGCCCAGCGCACCATATCCGACCATCACGATGAGAGGCACCAGCACCGAGCGCCCGATCACGTTCAAGCCGATGAAGACGGCTGCATTGAGCAAGGCGGTCAGCAGCAGCACGGGGAGAATGAACAGGACACCGCCCATCGTCGGCGTGCCCATTTTGACGTTGTGATGACCCGGCTCGTCCACGCGGATGATCTTGCCAATCTTGTAATGGCGCAGGATACGCAGCAGCGGAGGTCCCCAGATGACTGTCATCACGAAGGACAGCATGGCAAGACTGAGGACAAAGGAGGCCTGGCTCATGAGCGTGCCTCCAGCATCGAGGTAATCCGGTCCATGCGAAGCCCATGCGAGCCTTTGATCAGGACCGCATCCTTTTCCGTCAGGTTGGCCTTCAGCCATTCCACGAGCAGATCCAATTCATCGAATTCCAAGACGGAATTCCTTCTCATCCCGGCCCGGCGGGCTGCTTCTGCGATCATATGGGCGCGCTCTCCCAGCGTAAGCAGGATCTGAGCCACCTGGGCGGCGCGCAGGCCCACCATCTCATGACCACCGCGTTCGTACGGACCCAGCTCGAGCATATCGCCGAGCACGGCCACTTTGCGCCCATCCAGCTCATCGAGCAGGTTCAAGGCTGCCAGCATGGATTCGGGTGAGGCATTATACGTGTCATCCAGCAGCAGGGCACCCGTCTGGCTCCTCACGGCTGCGAGGCGAAGCTGGGTATGTCCCTGGCTCAGTCCTTCGAGGATCTCCTGCCAGTTCATGCCGTCAGCCAAACCAACGGCTGCCGCCCGCAGCGCCGTGTGCACCGAATGACGTCCGATTACCGGGATCTTGACGTACAAAGTCTCACCGCGGTAATGCAGGCGAAAGCGGATCCCCTCGAGTCCCAGCCCGACGACGTTATCCGCCCACAGGTTGGCCTCAGGGGACAGGCCGTAGAAGAACACACGGGCCTTGGTCTTTTCCTCCATCTTGCGGACCCACGGATCGTCAAAATTGAGGATCGCCACGCCCTCCGGCGCCGGCGGCAGGGCATGGACCAATTCCGATTTGCCGCGGGCAATGGCTTCCTGCGAACCGGCCCGCTCGGCGTGAACGGTGCCAATGTTCGTGACCACGCCGATCTGCGGCAGGGCGATGTCGCACAGGAAAGCGATCTCACCCGGCACATAGAATCCCATCTCCAGCACGGCGCGCTGGTGACCGGAGCTTAAGCGCAGCAGCGTCAGCGGGAGTCCGATTTCATTATTGAGATTGCCGGGACTCTTCAACGTTCGGTAGCGCGTGCTCAGCACCTCCGAGATCATTTCCTTGGTGGTGGACTTGCCCACGCTGCCCGTGATCCCGACCACGCGGATATCCAGCTTGCGGCGCCAGAAGCGGGCGATCTGCTGCAGGGCTGTGACGGTCTTTTCCACCCGCAGACAGAGCGGCGGCTCGTAGTGGGCACGGGAAAATGTTTCGGCAGAAAGCCCGGACCGAAGATCCAGCACGCGGAAGGAGGCGTCCACGTCCTGCTGGATTAAAGCAAAAGAAGCCCCGCGCCGAAATGCTTCGCCGATGAATGCATGCCCGTCCGCTTTCTCGCCGGGGATGGCGACGAACATCGAGCCCGGGATCACCTGGCGCGAGTCGATCACCGCTTCGGTGATGACCGTTGTAGCAAGGGGACGGACATTCGTCAGTGCTTCCAGGGCGTCGGCTAGTGTTAACATCGGTTATTGACCCGCCGGTTGCAGTTGACTGCGAACCACATCGGGGGGAAG
>JBLMZU010000649.1:0-11221 GCA_050258995.1 Bacteroidota bacterium | reverse complement strand
GCTGGCCTGTTTAACTGTGAGCGATCCCCCTTACAGCATGCCAAGCTCCCGCGCCTTGTTGATCGCCTCGATGCGGCTGTGGACGCCCAGCTTGGTATAGATGTTCTGGGTATGGGCTTTGAGGGTAAAAGGGGAAAGATATAGCTTCTTCGCCACTTCTGCCGGGGCCAGTCCTGAGGCCAGGAGCCGCAGGACTTCCAGCTCGCGCTCACTTAACGGGTCCACCAGGCCTGGCTGTTTCTGCTCCATGTGGAGTGTGGCTCCATCCCGCATGGAGGAAAAGGAGGCGAGCAATTTTCTGGCCTGGGAAGCCGCCTGGGTGCTGCCTGCGGCGGCCTGCTGGAGCAGTCGGTCGAGGCCGGGCCCGTCGTCGAAGAACCGCGTGAACCCGCAGGCACTCGATATTTCCAGGGCCCTCTCCATCGCGCCCAGGGCAGCTTGAGGATCGCCCTGTCCGTCGCAGAGCAGGGCCTGGGCGATCGACAGCTCGGCCACGCGAAAGACGAGGCCGCACGCCGTGGCCGTCTGCAGCGCAGGACCGATAAAACCGGCGGCATCTTCGAAATGACCGAGCGCCATCTGCACCCGGGCCCAGGTCAGGTTGCAGAAATACTCTGCATCCCGGTGATACGGACCGATCCCCAACGCGAACGGGAAGGATGGATCGGGCCTGTATTTGTTCGTCCAGTTCCCGGCCCTGGCCTGCACCTGGGGGTCACCCGGGGTCTTCTGGATGGCAAACAAGTTTTCCAGCGCCTCGGCGCAGGTCATATGCTGTGGTCCCAGGCGTCTCATGCGCTGCAGGATCTCCAGTGCGCCGGCCTCGTTGCCCTGCCGGTGACGCAGGCGCGCCAGCTCGACAAAGCCGTGCAGCTCCATCCAGGAGCCCCAGCCCATCAGCTCGAGCGCCCTGACCAGCAGGCGCTCCGCTTCTCCGATCTGGCCGCGCTCCAGCAGGATGAGGCTTTGGACCACATCCAGCCCGCGGGCGGCAGGGACCTCGGCGATGCCGGCCAGTCCGGCCATTTCGGCAAGCTTCCGCTGCCACTCCTGGCAGATCATTTCGGCCCAGTCGGGGTGCCCGGTATAAAAGGCCAGCCGGGCCTGGTAGAAAAGGTCCGCCACCGAGCCGAGATAGTTGCCGGCATTCAGCATGTAAGGCAGTGCCTCCTCGAACGCCAGCTGCGCGCCGGCTGGGTTGTTCTGCATCAGCTCGGCATGGGCCAGGTTGATCCGGCACAGCGAGCGGAAGGTGGCCTCCACCTCCGGCAGCAGCTCGAGTCCCTTCAGGCTGAGTGCGATCAGCTCCTGCGGATCGACATAGGTATTGAACCTGGCCAGCAGGATCTGGCTGCGGATGACACACGTATGGCCGATCACCCAGTCCCGGTACGGCACCCGGGCCCCGTTCTGGCCCACGTCGGCATATTCGGGCAGGTCCGGTTTCTGGATCGCCCGTCCGGCCGTCTGTACCTGCTCCTCCACGGCCTCCAGGTAATCGTTGCGGAAGGTCAGCACCAGCGCCCAGGCATAATAGATGGAGATATCGGGGGACTTTTCCAGGTGGGACCTGGGGATCTCGCGGCACCATTCGATCACCAGGTTGAGATAGCCCTGGAAGATCATCGGCAGGGCATGCCGGTTCAGCAGCACATTGACATGCTCCCAATCCCTGCTGGCCAGGGCATGCTTCATCGCCTCGGGCACCAGCCCCTGGGATTCGAACCATTCGCTGGCCTTTTTATGCAGGGAAGGGATCTCCTCCGGGAAGGACCGGTACAGGGAATGGAAAAGCATCTCGCTGAACAGGTGATGGTAGCGGTACCACTGGCGCTGGCTGTCCAAAGGCACCAGGAACATGTTCCCCTGTTCGAGGCTGTTCAGCACGGACTGGCTGCTGCCACGGTCGCAGTCCTCAAAAACAACGCAGTCGCACAGCCCGGCACAGAACCGCTCCAGGATCGACGTGCGCAGCAGGAACCTGCGGCTCGTCTCCGACTGGCGCTGCAGCACCTCGCTGACCAGGTAGTCGGCGATCAACCGGTTGCTCCCGGTAAAGTCCTCGATAAAGTCCTGGCGTTCCTGCTCGTTGGATAGATCGTCCAGCGCCAGGGCAGCCAGCTGCATGCCGGCCGCCCAGCCCTCGGTCCGTTCCTCCAGCTTGCCGATCTCCTGCTCCGAAAGGGCGAGCCCCATGGTGTTGACCAGAAAGGCCTGGGCCTCGGACAAGGTGAAGCGCAGGTCACGCTCCCGGATCTCCGTGATCTGCCCCTGGACGCGCATCCGGGGCAGGGAGAACGGCGGGTCCTCGCGCGTCAGGATCACCAGGTGCAGCGTGTCGGGCTGGCGCTTCAACAGCAGCTGCAGCATGGAATGGACCTCCACTTTTTTGATCAGGTGGTAATCGTCCAGCACGATCAAAAGGGGCAGGGTCTCGCATGAGATTTCGTTGATCAGGGTTTCCACCAGGTCCAGGAGCGGGGGGATCTGGGTCGAGTCCAGCGAGGCCAGCAGGGTCTGGCCGATCTTTGCATGGACCTTTTGGATGGCCGCCACCAGGTACACCAAAAAGCGGACCGGGTCGTTGTCGCCGTCATCCAGGGAAAGCCACCCAAATGGCTTCTCCGGCTCGGTCGCCTTGATCCACTCGCGGATCAGCGTGGTCTTCCCAAAGCCGGCCGGTGCGGAGACAAGCGTGACACGTTTCCCCGTTTGATATCCGTTTTCGAGCACCTGGACAAGCCGCGGGCGCCGAACGAGACTGGGCTGGATGGGCGGGATATAGAGCTTGGTCGCCAGGACCCGATACGCCATGTGCAATTTCCTTTAACGGTGAGATCTGTGATGTCTGCACTGCTATTATAGTCCCTCCCCCGGGCGCAGGCTGCTACATGCGCCGGGTCTGACGCTGGATTAATCCCATGATTAATCCACCTGGAGGATGCGCTACCTCCCGGGTTTTGATAAAGTAGAAAGGAAGAAAGTACGGCAAGCCGCACAAGTAGTTGTACGAGTCTCTTGATCCACAGGAATTCTCCATGACCCCGCTCTCCGCTTTCACCACCTATGAAAATGCCGCCCTCAAGCGTGCCTCCGAATTCAATGCCCGGGTACTGGCCGACTCCAGGGATGTCCTTCCGCAAAAGCAGGCCGGCGCCCCGGCAGACCTGCAAGCCATGGCGTTCTGGAGCAGAGTCTACGACCTGCGCGGCGGGGCGCTCCAGCCCTGGGACGGGATGGCTTATTTTCCCGGTTCCCTGAAATCCCTGCCGCCCGGGGAGGCACAGACGGCCCGGGCTGTGGAGGATGCCATCGTCGCCGAGCGCAACCGGCTGGCACGCGAGCTGCACGATGCGGTCACCCAGACCCTCTTCGCCGCCAGCCTGATCGCCGAAATGCTGCCCGAGATGTGGGAAACCGATGAGACGGAGGCCCGCAAGTCGACCGAGGAGCTGCGCCAGCTGACCCGCGGTGCCCTGGCCGAGATGCGGACCCTGCTCTTCGAGCTGCGCCCTGCCGCCCTGAGCCAGGCGCGCTTATCTGACCTGCTCAAGCAGTTGAGCGAGGCGGTGATGGGACGGAAGGGGCTGCCGATCCACCTGGATATTATTGGAGATTGGGAAATCCCGTGCGATGTCAAAGTGGAGATCTATCGGATCGCACAGGAGAGCCTGAACAACGTGGTGAAATACGCCCGGGCGACCCGGGTCGAGATCCACGTCCGGCTCGAAGCCGGCCGGGTTTCCATGGAGATCCGGGATAACGGCCTGGGGTTCGACACTGCCTGTGTCAGGCCCTCCAGCCTGGGCCTGCGCATCATGCGGGAGCGTGCCGAAGCCATTCAGGCCCAGCTCGAGGTCGCCAGCCAGCCCGGCCAGGGCACCACCATCCGCCTGGACTGGCACAGATAGCCCGGGAAGCTCCTCATGTATCACACTGAAATTCGCGTCAAAGGCAGGATCCATCCCACCTGGTCCGACTGGTTTGGTGAAATGCAGCTCCAGCAAAATAACAGCGATGAAACGATCCTGGTCGGTGATCTGCCCGACATGGCAGCGGTTTACGGGATTATCTCCCGCCTGGGCAGCCTTGTGATCCCGCTGGTGTCTGTAAACTGTGTTAAGACGACAGGCGCTCTGAAATGACTGCCCCCTTGCGCTAATGCCGCGTCACCGTCCGCCAGGCGCTGGTCACGGCGGCATCGCCTAATTTCCATATCCGGGGAAGCAGCTCCTCCTGGTCGTCCTCCTGGACCTGGGCCTGCACCCGCTGATCCGGCGTATGGATCGAGCTGCCGCGCGGGACGCAGAAGAATTCAGCATACCCATTCGGACTCACAAACAGCCTGGTCCTGGAGCCAGGCAATTCATCTCTTGCCACAGATAAGGGATGCAGCACGGTCCCCTCGTGGCAGCGGATGATCTTTTCGCACATCTCTTCCGGCAGGCAGACAGTGGCCACGTCGCTGCAGATCTGGCGGGCGGGGTTATCGAGAATTCCCAGGCTGATCACTTCCAGGTTGTCAAAATGGTCCCCCACCTTGCTGTGGACGCATGCACAGAACTGCTCCACATCCATGCCCGTATTCTCGAGCGGGATGCGCACATAAGGCCGCTCGCCATATTCCTCCAGGAAGGCCTGGTGAACGCCCGGCGCGACGGTCGACTCGATCATGACCCGCCGGCCGGTGGGCACGTCCACCTCGCCGCAGTCGATCGCCAGGTGGGAATAGCCATATCTTCCCGTCAGCGCATCGATGGTCCGGCCGATCTCATTACGCGGCACGAAGAGCAGCAGGTCCGCCTGGCTCCTGCCGGTCCCAGACTTGAAAGGCCCTGTTGGCAGAGCCTTTTCCAGGGGAGGTTCTGTATCGATATAGGAATTGTGTAGCCAATTTGCCTTCGAGGAGGCGATTTCAGACACGTTATGTTTTTTCATACTGTCTGTTAAAACGAAGGATGCCAATCACAAGATACGTGCGCGCCGGCCTTTATCCCCGCTGAAGCACGTTGTAAAATTGCAGGATACAAAACCGATCAGATGGGAGCAACAGTTGAAATGATGAAGGACCGGATCGATGTCTACCTGGAAGTGGGCGGGCGCCGCAGCATGGCGGTCGCCCTGGATTGGCCGGGCTGGTGCCGCGTGGGGAAGGATGAAGACGCGGCGCTCGGAGCCCTGCTGGAATATGGCCCCCGGTACGCGCGGGTGCTGCGGCCGGCACGGCTGGGCTTCCGGGCACCCGCCGAGGTCGCAGCCTTCCAGGTCGTGGAACGGCTGAAAGGCAATGCAACCACGGACTACGGCGTGCCTGGCCTGGTCCCGCCGGGCGATTCAGAACCGATCGACGACGCCGGGCTTCGCCGCCTGCAAAGGATTTTGCAGGCCTGCTGGCAGGCGTTCGACGCGGCAGTCGACCAGGCTGCAGGGAGGACTCTGCGAACCGGTACGCGCGGCGGAGGCCGCAAACTGGCCGGGATCGTGGAGCACGTGTACGGCGCCGAGACGGGTTATCTCTCCCAGCTGGGCGGCAAACTCGCGCCTTCGGAAGCCGGCCTCGCCTCCCCGGAACCTGTCCGCCGGGCCATCCTGGAAACCATGAGAAGCTCGGCTCACGGCGAGGTTGCGCCCCTGGGTCCACGCGGCGGCAAACGCTGGCCCCCGCGTTACTTCGCCCGCCGCGAAGCCTGGCACGTTCTCGACCACCTGTGGGAGATCGAGGACCGGCTGGAAGCATAAAATATCTTTTGCGGTATTCCCTACGGCCCCCAATCGGACAGCACATGGACCACGAGATCCGGATTCTGCGGATCGTTGGTCTTCAGGTGCACGCCAAAGTCATGCTTGCCATCCATGCCTGGATGCATCATGAAAACAGCCGACTTGATGGTGGTGCTTTGACCGGGCTGGAGGACCATCGAACCGATGGTCAGATCGGGCGGTCAGCAGCCCTCCAGTACTTCGATGTATGGCTTCTCGGTGAACTTCAGGGAGCCAGTGCCCGTATTTGTGACCTGCAGGGTGAACTGCCGGCTGCCCCCAAACTTGATATAACCATAGTCGATCCTGTCTTGATCCACGGCGATGGCGGGAGTCCCGCCGGCGTTTCCGCTGCCGGGTTTGATGAACAGGGCGGCGGCCAGCAGCAATAATCCACCTCCCAGCATCACGAGCAGCCAGGGGAATTTTCCTCCCTGGCTCTGTTTTCTGTATCTTTGATTTTTCTTGGCCATCCAGCCTCCTTAATTGCGGTCGTCAAACTGGAACGAAAAGATGTAAGCCACCAGGTCCCGGATCTGCTGCGTGGTAAAGATGGATCCCCACATGGGCATCCCGGTCCCCATGCCGCCGCGCAGGATCTTGCCCTGCAGCAAAGCAGGACTGGCCCCCAGCATTCGTTTGGGATCCGTAAAATCGGCCGGCCTCTGCCGGTTCATCTCTGGCGCTCCGTCCATTGTCTGCATGGATGCCTTTCCCGCCGCTGCCAGGTCGTCGGCAAAGATCCCATCCCCTGCCCCCCCTTCGCCGTGACAGGCGGCACAGTTCTGGGCAAAGAGCCTGCGCCCGTTTTCCAGCCCCTCCGTTGTGGTATTGGACCGCCAGAGCGCTGCAACAGCATCCCAGCGCTGGGCATCGCTGAGGTGACGGGTCGACAGCGAGCGGAACACTTCATAGGGCGAATGGGATTGGTAATCCTCCTCGGAGAGAGCCAGCCCGAGGCCCGTGAGCAATGCCTGGCCCCGTGCAGCCGATGGACGATCCGCGGGAATGACAGGGGCCTCGTGAGCCGCATCGATGTCGATCCCAAGCCTCACATATATAGGCGCCTCGACCGGGTCAGGCGCCGGCCCGCTACCCTCGACTTCGATCGTGCCGCGCATCCGCCAGTGATTGAGGCCGCACCAGCGTGTGCAGTAGAACGTATACGTGCCTGGTCGATCGAACGTCAGGGTCACTTCACTGACCTTCCCGGGCAGCACGTCCACAGCCTGCATGTCCATCTGGCCCACGGCAAAGCCATGCACGACATCGTCGGAGGTCAGGCGCAGGTGCACGGGCTGACCGGCCTGCGCTTTGAGCGTATCGGGGGACCAGCCGCCGGCCTCCGCCACGCTGGCATGGATCAGGGGCGTGCGCGACCAGACGAACAGCGGGACACCGATCGTGATCGCAACGCCGGAGGTAATCAGGAGGCGGGAAAGAAGCTCGGAGAGTCTCATACCAGCAGCCAGAACATGAGGCAGGTGAGGACAAAGCAGAAGGTGACCACAGGGACCGAAGAAATCCCGGTTTCCCCGGCGGCCTTCTGCGCCGTCCGTGCAGACCAGAGCAGGCCAGTCACCAGGGCCAGTGTCTGTGCCGGGGCGAGAACGGCGGTCAGGACCGGCTGCCAGGCAGTACTCGCCGATCCAAACAGGTTCCAGCCCAGCCCCATCGGATCGGAAAGTGCCGCAGCTATGTAGGAGGCGTTGGTCAGGACAAACGACAGGCTGAAGGCCACCCAGAACATCAAGCCCAGTGGGATCAGTGCCGTCGAAAAGGAAGTAAAGCGCCGTTTGAGAGGCAGGTCGCTTCCCTTTTGCAGCAGGCCAAGCGTGAAGGTGCCGGGAAGAATGAGGAAGAGCACCGCCAGGAACAGGAAGGCATAAACGAACCAGGCAGTCGTCCCCACGTGATAGGCCGCATCCTTGAGCACGCCCCATGGACCCAGCAGTACGCCCGTGTAGATCATGGCCGAGCCCAGCATGATGAAGGCTTTGAAGGCTTCGTCGATCCGGGCGGACGGCCGGGCGAGGTCGGCGGCAAACGGGCGCAGGTTGACGGCGATGTTGTCGTGCGGGCAGGTGCGGATGCACTCCATGCACAGGCCGCAGTAGGTGTTCTTCGTCAGGCCGCCGGGGAAGACATCCCAGGGGCAGCCATAGCCCGCCGGGGAGCCGTTGTAACATGGCTTGCCAGCACACCCTGCACAGACCTGCCTATCCTTGATCCGCAGCTCCAGCGGTGCGGCCTGGGAGTAGATCCCGATAAAGCCGCCGACCGGGCACAGGTAGCGGCAGAAGGACCGGCGCTCGAACACCATGCTCAAACCCATGGCCGCAAACAACAGGGCCGCCAGGACGATGCCCGTGATCCTGGGCGTGGTGAGCAGCACGCTGCTGAAGAGGGCCAGCAGCAGGAAGGCTGCGTTTTGCAGCCACATATTTCGAAAGGCACGCGGCCAGCGAAGGTTGAGTCTCTTCGGCTTCCGATCGGGGGGAGCAAGCACCGCACCCCGCTGCAGCCATTCCCCAGGAAGCGGGATCGGGCACACCGCGCACCAGCCTCGCCCGAAGAACGGGACGGCCACCAGGATCAGCAGGGCCCACCAGGCGATCCATACAAAGACGATGCTGAAGTTGTGGCTGCCCACCGGGGTGCCGATCAGGCCGGCCAGGATGGCAAACATGTACCCGGCCAGCATCACGATAAAAACGGCCAGCTGCGGGTACCGGCTTTTCAGGCCACCCTTGAGCAGGCGCACACGGGTAAGCTCAATCTTTGCCATGGGGAAAGGAGGATACCGATACGGCGAGTCCAGCCACTGCCAGCGCGGCAAGCCCGAACGAGCGATACAGCCAGTGGTTGGTCCCAACGGTCAGTTTGCCGATCATGAAGGGGTGCATCGCCCCGCAGGTGACATTGCAGCGGAACCGGAAGGATCCCGGCCTGTCTGCCACAAAGGTCAGGGCGGCAATCTGCCCCGGCTCGGCTTCGACGGAGACGCCGTAGCCATCCACATACAGGCCGTGGACCACATCCGTGCTCACAAGCTGGATCGTGACCGTGTCACCCGGGTTGACATGCAGCTCGGAGGGGGAATAGGCAAACTGGTGCGCCTCGACCCGGAAGGTCCGCTGTTGGGATGCCCTGGCCGGGACGGGTAACGGCGCAAATGCCACTACCAGTCCCGTCACGACAAAAAGGAGAAGAAGAGCGATACGGGAGCGCATTCCTATGGGAGGTTGGAGGGTCCGTACTTGGAATAGGTGGCATCGACATACGCCCGGGCCTCCTGCGGACTTTTCCCCTCTCGCAAGTTCCGCATCACATCCTGGGTGATGTCCACGCAGATCGAGCAGCCCAGGGCATGTTGGTCGAAGCTGACCCTGCCATTCCCGTCCACACCGGATACATAGCAGGAATAATTGGACGTATGGCCCACATTGCCGCATCCGCAGTAACACGGGATGTTTTTCATCACCTCCGGGTTGGCCACTGCGAACTGGTAGGCGGCCTGGACCGTGACCGGTGCGGACTGTACTTCGGAAGGCATGCCATCCATGGACGCCATGGCCAGGTCGCTGCCGGACTGGCTGTGGGTTGTCGAGCAGGCGGAAATCGTCGTGGGGAGGAGCACCACGATAATGAAAAGGAAAAGCAAGCTGCGGGTTCTTGAAAACATGATGTGCCTCCAGAAAGGATGGCTTAATGGTAGCCCGGCAGCCTGCCTGCTCCCAGCGCACTATGGCGGAAAGACATATGCGCCAAATGGCCTATGACGAATGTCCGCCGAAAAGAAAAGGCCACGCCCGCTGTCGGGCATGACCTTGTGGCCTGTTTGCAGGTAAATCCCTGCCTACATCTGGCTGGCCATGAGCAGGCTCGGGTTGAGCATGCCGAAGATCATGGCAACATGGGCCACCACCAGGAAGATAGCCACAAAGGTGGCATGCAGCTTGAGGTTGGCCTGTTCATCGTTCCTTCTGCCGATCACGCCCAGCCCCATCAGCGCCAGTCCCCCGAGCGGGATGATGCCGAGCAGGTAAAAGCCGACAGCCGTCACATCGGCAAAGCCGCGCCAGCCGCCAGTCGCCGTCAATGGCAGGACGGCATTGAAGAGCAGGTAGAAGAACACGCCGGTGAAATAAATGCCGATAAAGATTCCGGCGTATTTGTTCCATCGGCGAAGCTGCTGGTTCTTTCCGTGGCTCAGCAAAATAAAGAGCTCCGTTACGGCGATGAACTCGGCGAAGATCACGGGGATGGCCATGAAGAGGATCAGGTTCCATGGCTGGTGGTTGCCAGCAGTTCCATGTAGTGCGTCATTGTTGTTTCCATTCGTACAATTCTCCTGTTGAATTTTTTGGGCCTGCAATGGTCAGCAGTTTACAGGCGGACGCCCGGATTCCACAGGGCACATCCACGTAAATCTCGACAGGCATTATTGCCTATCGATCGCCGCGCCGGTCCATCCTGCTCCCGGTCCTCGTGGAGCGGCGATGGAGATCCCATGCTCTCAGCAACAGGACCGGCAGTGCGACGCCGGCCAGGATGACCGGCATTGAGGCCAGGGTGAACACGTAATTTCCAAACGATAAAAACAGGATCACCCCATCAGGAATGCTGCCAGGTAGGAGGTACCGCGCATCGTTTTGTGTGTGCTCTTCATGATTTCCTCTCCCCGCGTGCCCCGGCTGTTTTAAAAGGCTTCTACGATTTCCGCAGTGCATGCCCGCTCAAATAGCCCAGGTAGGCAGGCACCAGCGGCAGGACGCAGGGTGAGACGAACGACAATAGTCCCGCCACGATCGCGGTGATATAGGTGGGCGCAGCGGCATACCGGCTGAAGGATTCGATAAAGTAGCCGTTCTTGAACGCCCAGATGGAGATCAGGCTCATCGTGTTGGTCAACAGCAGCAGGCCGATGGTGATGATGAAGACGCCGCTGGCGATCTTGAAATATTTCTGGTACGGCCGCATGCGCCTGATCCAGCCGGAAGCCTGCTCCAGCGCCAGGGCCATGACCAGGAATGGCAGCGCCAGGCCCAGCGAGTAGCCGGAGGCCAGCCACATGGCCTGCCCGACCGTTTGCTGGCTGAGTCCCATCGTCAGGATCGCTCCCAGGGTGGCGCCGATGCACGGACTCCAGCCCGCAGCGAAGAAGATGCCCATCAGCGCCGAGCCGCCAAAGGTCCCGCGCTGACCGGTGTACTGCGCCCGTGTGTCCGCGTAGAACCAGGGAATGCGGATCACCTCCAGGGTCGCCAGGCCAAACACGATCACAACCAGTCCGCCGACCTGGGCGATCGCCCGTTTATAGGTGGCGAACAACTGGCCGAAAACGGTCACCGAGCCTCCCCACCCCACGATGAAGACCAGGGAAAACCCGGCCACGAATAACAGCGCGTGCAGGAGGATCCTGAGCCTTTCATTCTGGGTGCGGACCAGTGTGGATGTC
>JBLMZU010000648.1:0-3548 GCA_050258995.1 Bacteroidota bacterium | reverse complement strand
GGGTCGGTATGGGCATCCTCGTGGCCAATCTGGTCATCATTGCCCGGCTGTTACACAAACGCCGCCATAGACGTAAAAATGTTAAGGTTCAAACCTGAATTTTCCGACGCGAACTAGCTATTATATGCTTTCCTGCTTTTTGAAGCGCAGAATTAAAGGAGCCCCGAGAAAAATCGGGGCTCCCTTGTATACATGAGAAAAACTCTTGTTCGCCAGCTTTATTTTATGATCTCTATCCACCCAATTGCGGACTGGTAAAGTAATGCCCCAACTGATCCTTCACCAGGAGCCAGCCGTCGTAGTAGCCATTGGCGGGCGGGAAGACCTTGACTTTCACCCACACACAACCTCCGGTATCCGTGAAGAAGGAGTTTCGATAATAGTAGACCGTGCTCTTGTTCACGGCCGATGCAATGATTGCGCCATTCGGCTCACTGCGGATATACATTCCACCCTTATAGTTAATCGTCGCAGTATTGAGTTCGTGTCCTGGAGCAGGTTTTGGACAGTTGCAGGGCTGGGTCGTTGGAGGCGGCGGAGGAGGATACGGATTCGGAGAGCCTGTACCCGCCGGCAGATTGATCACCTGCCCCACATAGATCACATTGGGATTATAAATCTGCGGATTCACGGCCATAATGGCGCTGACCGTTGTCCCATAACGGGTGGCGATCTTTGCCAGTGTATCCCCAACCTGGATTACATAGGTACTACCACTGGCAGGAGGAGGATAGTAGCCGGTGCCTGAATTGCCGGAGGGGATGTAGAGCACCTGTCCGGCATAGACCCAGTAGCCTAATCCGGGGTTGGCGGCCTGGATGGCATAGACAGTGGTGCCGCATTGTGACGCAATGCCGCTCAATGTGTCACCCCATTGGACTGTGACATAACTGGAACAAGTGCCCCAAGCCAGGGCGCCTCCGGCCGTTGCAAATGAGGCGGCCAGGATCGCCACAACGACCATCAATTGGAATATTCTCTTCATCATTGCACACTCCCTTTAGGGTCTTGGATGGAATTAAGAATAAAACCGTTTTTTGCCAACTCAATATTTCGTATATGTATAGGATACTCAAAATTGCTTACTTGTCAATAGATGACAATGAAATTTGAATGTTTCCGAATCTTGTGGACTAGACATATTAAAACAGCAATTATGGCTATTTATAAAGGGGATCCCCGCCCGGTGCCGGCGCATATTCTTCAAGCAGCTCTTCAATTTCCTTAGCCTTATTCGCGATTTCCCCACTTTCGAATCTTTTGATCTCAAACAGGTGAGTGAGCTGCTCATATAAACCAGGCAACCCCAGAATCTCCACCAACTGTTCATGGATCCATTTGTTGTAGGCGATCGGGTAGGTACGGCGGGCGATGAACAGGGCCTGTAGAAATTCACCAAAGGCGTTATACAGCCGGTCAAAGGATTGAAAATAGAGTCCCCGCTCAATGTATAGTGGAATGTGCTGCAGATTGTTGAGGCAAAACCAGCGTACCCGTTCCAATCGGTGCAGGCGCAGCTCCTCGCTATAGTAGGGGAGCCACTGATCCTTGAGCCGCGTGAAATAATCGCTTCCCTGCCATAAAGGAACGCTGTATGCCAGGAAGTTCCCGATCTGCAACTCAAAATCGTCCGGCCCGGCAGCCTCGTCCTGTTCGCCCGGCTTGAAGTCACCTGTTATAAAGTCAGGATGCACGACCGAATATTTTCCAACTTTGTACAGGTTCTGGATCGACTCACTTGATCTCTCAAGCTCCAACCAGCCTGCCTCCAATTCTCGTAGCGAAGATCTTTCTTCTCCGGGTTTGGCAAGTATAACAATGTCAAGACAACTATCTGGGGTTGCCTTGCCGCGCGCACATGAATTGACAAGCAGCACGGTGTCGATGCGGTGGTTCTTGACGAAATAATCCGTTATGATATCTGCTGCTTTCTGGTGTTCTGAGGTTGGATAGGACGACTCAAATTTCTTCATTTTCTCGTTTTAACCTTTGATGCAGTTTGTTAACTCCCATTCTTGCACTGGCAGGGAACACGATGTTTTGTAAAACACTTCCTTTGAAGCGTTGGTTGCGATTTTTCCAGTACTTTAATAGATCCGTAAGTGTGCGATCCATGCTTTTTATATTCTGGTTTCTCCTAAGGAAATGAATGCAAGCGACTTTAATCTATAATCCAAATGCGGGAAGTATCTCGCAGGTTTCGCCGGATAAACTCTTGGAAACATTGGAGCAGGCTGGTTACGATCCCATTTATATCCCGACTTTACAGGAAAATGACCTTGATGATGTGCTCGCGCAAGTAAAGGACCTGGTGGTTGTCTGTGGAGGTGACGGCTCGATCCGATCGGCTGCCATACGCCTGCTGGGTAAAAACGTTCGGATTGCCCCGGTCCCCATGGGCACCGCAAATAATCTCTGCCGCATGCTTGGGCTAAACGGAAAGCCTGTCGATATCCTCGCCGGCCTGGCGGATCCCGTCGAGCGCGATATCGATATCTGGCAGGTATCGACTCCATACGGTCCCGATTATTTTTTGGAAGCCATGGGAATCGGGAGCGGTGCGGATGCCATGGAAAAATACAATCCTGAAGAAGGAAAGAGCGTCCGGCGCGGCATCCAGACCATGCTGCAGACTCTGAAGGGCTATCAGCCAAAGTTTTTTCATCTCAATGTGGATGGGCAGGATTTCTCAGGCAGCTATTTCTTATGTGAGGTGATGAATACGGCGACCGTGGGAAACCACTTTGTGCTGGCGCCGCAGGCCAGGCCTGACGATGGTCTTTTTGATCTTGTGCTGGTCCATGCCAATCAGCGTATGAGCTATCTAAAGTTTGCAAAAGCCGTTTTTACCAGGACTGTGGGAAAGCTGCCTGAAGTCAGCGTATGCAGAGGCAGCAGACTGGAGATCGCCTGGCGGGGTTTCCCACTGCATTTGGACGGGACCGTCACTGCCGGCCTGGATGGAGTGGACGTGATTGGCAATCCCGCCAGCAATGATGAGCCGGAGATGCTGGACGTCGAGAAGCCTTTTATTCGCGTGGAACGCTCCCCGGAAAAGGTCCATTTTTTTGTCCCAAAGATGGCAGTGATGGAAAAGTATGAGCCGGGGGTGGGCTAATTTGCTTTTCTGCCCGCAAGTGGAATAACTCTCACTGCCGGATTTCACTCAGGATATGACTCGCAGTACGGTGTCGCGCTACGATGTAATCCTTCATGTCTACTGGAGTAAATAGTATCCTTCGTTTTACCAGCGGGCGTGATGTTCCTCGGCAAAGCCGATCAAATCCTGGACCTCCAGCAGGCTGCCATCGTCCAGGATGATGCGGCCGCTATAGCGTCCGAACATCTGGTGGACTTCGCTGAAAATGATGCCCAGATTGGTGCGGGCCGTACGGTCCTTGAACGGGGTGAAGGTCAGGTCGAGCCGGCCCTCGTCGTCGGTAAAGCGCCAGGGCTGCATATAATCACCAGATTTGTAGTCGAAGCGCACCTCACCAAGTTTGTGGACGCACCCATCCAGGAGGACCGCGTTCTCGGTGGCGTGACTC
>JBLMZU010000647.1:0-11957 GCA_050258995.1 Bacteroidota bacterium | reverse complement strand
GTTTGACCCGGGGGCCCTAGTCGTGATCACTTGACATTTCCGTATCAAACCCCAAGACTTCTGACCCGGCACCGATGAGCGCCGCGCTATGCCGCATGCCGGGAAAACTTAATTCAAGGATAGGGTTGATAACTTCCTCGTAGAATAATTTAGAGAGTTCCAGTCCGGGGATGAAGTTTGTCATCATGCGGATTGTTATTATAAATTTTTCAAAGAGAGATCAATTTTATGATTTGTCTAGTAGGTAGAGATAGCTACGATGAATAGAAACGTTAGCTCAGTACGATCTCGCCACCAAATTAAATCTTGGGGTTAGTTAAATATTGATTCTCGTCAGTTCGTCTGATGAAGGCAATCTTATCATACACATTACCGTTGCTGAATGTAGCTATTAGCATTTTTTCTATAGTGATTCAATGGTTGACGATTTCCCGAACTTAGGAAATGAAGAGCAAGCTTGCGAAAACGGTGATTTTCACACGCTGTTTCGTTTCTTCAAACCCACGGCTGTTGGCACATTGGACACATTGGTGGGCCTTAAACTGTTTCATTTGAATGAATGGATGATTGTTTGCGGGTAAAAATTTCATAGACGAACGTAGGCGACGGAAATTTGTTGCTTTCGTACATTTTCCAACGAATAATAGATTGGCAATCAGGTAATAGCAAAGTGGTCGAGAGAAATCTCCAGTGCTTTGTTTTTAGTTCATCAACCATACTCCATCTTGTTGGTTCTGCATATAATGAATCTGATCAATAAAACATGGTATAGGGAGGCAATGTCTTGTCAGAAACTAAAGAAGTCGATGCGTCCGGAAGATCCAACAGGGGTACTGGTCCAGGCATATAGTATGGTTCACCATAAGCGGTTCCAATCATGGATCCAAACCAGATTGCTCGGGCTTCCATAAGTTTTAAGAATCCCGGTTCACTGATGGCAGTATGTATGCCATCTTCAGAAGACTCGAACTGGGTGTGGTAAGCTTTTATTGCTTCCAGTTTGCGCTCCCAAACATCTGAAATATCCAGCACAAAAGAAGGTGTGAAGGGGTAAGAGAGCATATAGAAAAATAAGCGGACGGGGCGATAGGGCTCACCATGCCCTACTTTAGTAACCCCCGCAAAGAAACAAGCTTCTTTCACCAAGCGTCCAGTTGCTTCATGGTCAGGATGCCGATCTTCCCAATAGGGAGCCAGCACGATACGCGGCCGGGTTTCACGAATAAGCTGAATGAGCGCCGATAATGAATGTGCTGAGTTCTCGCCGATCTTCGAATCAGGCAAGCCCAGATTCATCCGCTCCTTAAGCTCCAAGATGCGAGTGGCATTGGCAGCTTCAGCCTGGCGACTTGCCACAGTTCCACGACTTGACATTTCACCTGCGCTCAGGTCACCGATCGCCGCGCTTAGCCCTTTCCTCGTTGCTAATAATAAACTGCCACCACAACCCAATTCTGCATCATCTGGATGAGCAGCAATAGCCAGAATATCTAAGGGCATAGCCACCACCGGCTATGTGCATCTTGCGATCTCTTCATAAGATACGCTATGCTACAATCCTTGCTACCGACGATAATTGTCTCAGGTATAACTCTTCATAGTTCAGTACACCCTCGAAATAATCAAAGTTCCTGGCATGCCGGAACGCAGATTCACTCATTTGTTTATATCGCTCAGGATCAGATAACAGATCCAGAACGGATTGTACTGCCTGGTCGAATCGATCAGGATCAAAGAGCAGACCGGTTTTTCCATCCAATACCACTTCGGGAAGTCCTCCAACGCGCGAAGCTACGACTGGCACGCCACAAGCCATCGCTTCCAGGGCCGCGAGGCAGAAACTCTCCATCTGGCTCGTTACCAACAGAATGTCTGTCTGTGCGAGCAGATCAGCCACCTCATACTGAAGATCCCAATAGATTACATCGACAATATCATTTTGCTCGAAGAAGTTCTTAACTCCGCCCATCTCAGGCCCATCGCCAATAAGCCAAAGCTCCGCGTTCACCTTTTCCCGTAACTTCGAAAATATATTTGCCATGACCTTAGGCTGTTTTACGGCCCTGAAGTTAGAGACATGACCAATTCTGGGCCGGCGCTGCACATTTAAGCCAAACGCACCAGCGTCTCTGGGATGAAATTTCCTAAGATCAACAAAATTTGGGATCACTTGCGGTGGAGTAACAAGTCCGAATATTTCGGTGGAGAGATTGGAATGGCTGATCGAAACAGTAGTCAGTACGTCGGTACTCCGGAGCGCCTGGATCAACTGCGGCCCCCTGAGAGGATCGCGCCCATAAATGCTCACATCGGTTCCATGTAAGGTTCCTACCAGTAAAGGACTTTCCTTGCCCAACCTGCGCTTTACCTCGTCAGCAATAAATGCAAATGGAACAGCATATTGAAAATGCAGAACATCCAGCGATGCTGCTATTTTCAATACTTCTGACAAATAAGCCTCGAATTCCTTCTCCTGCCAGTCTATATGAAGTTCAGCCGGGTGTAGATCGTTTCCGGTACGGGTGGGGATAATGTGCAAATTGACGCCACTCGAAGCATCCCAGTGGCCAAATGGAAGGCTCTGGGCAAACACATGCACAATATGACCACGTTTTGCCAGTCCGATGGCTAATTCAGTCGCAATTCGCGCGCTTCCGCCAAAACTAGAATGGCAGAGGATTCCAATACGCAACATCCCTGCTCCTTTTGTTGTCTGTCCCAAGTCAACCGTCAAAGAACCTGTAAACTGGAGATGTGTGATTTAGACTAATTACACCATATTTGATCTATTTCGTGAGGATGTAGGTGTTTTTTAACACTTGCTTGTTATTATCAAGGATCGTAGTCTTGACCAAATGACCGTCAAGGAAAAATAAATATTTGATAAAATAGATATTATTGATGTATTTATAGTCTTTCACAAAAATCCACAGTGGAGGAGATGGCATGTCAGAAACACAACTCCTACGGGTTAAAGATGTTATGGCGACGCGCACAATCCGAATTCAGTATGACGCCAATATGTATAGAGCTGCTGAGGTTGTTGCCCTATCCCGCGTTAGCGATCTAATGGTTGTGGGAGAAGACGATAAGTTTATAGGTGTATTATCCGAGGGGGACATTCTGCGAGCGGCTTTGCCTGATATGGATGCGATCGCGGCGGAGGGGGGCTCCTTGGATACGGCTTTTAGCATCTTTCTCAAAAAGGGTAAAGACCTTTCCGGGCTTCCGATCCTTCCTTTTGTGATTACAGAGCCTATTGTGCTTGATCCACAGGATCACGTTGCCAAAGCGGCGACCGTAATGATTGACCTGAACATCCGCCTACTGCCTGTCATTAAAGATGGGAAACTGGTCGGAAGCGTTTCACGCGCCGACGTATGCCAGGCCGTCGTTGGCAATTCGTAATCGTCTGATCTTGCCCGCCAAGGCTGTTTCTCCCAACAGGTATTTCACGTGTAAGTTTCATGGATTCCTTTTATCAAGAGACATTTTTGCGTTACTGACAAAGACCCGAATCAGATACTGAAACAGGAGCCGCACGATGGCAACAGAGCATACTGTCATCTCGCAACGTTATTCCTCCGGAATACTGGTCATTAAAAAAGGCGCGGAGGTAGGCACTAGATTTGCCGTAAAGGGTGGTACAACGATTATAGGTCGGGAAAAAGGTGTTGATATCGTGTTGGCTGATCGGCAATGTTCCCGGCAGCACTGCCGGATCATTTCGTTGCAAGGCCAATTTATGATAGAGGACCTCAAGAGCACGAACGGGACCCGCGTCAACGGTGCCCCTGTGACTACAATGCTCGTGCTGAATTCTGGCGATCAAATTGCTGTTGGGGAAACCCTGCTGGGTTTTGAGATCAAAGAGCCTGAAGTCATTTCGTCCTATGAAAAAATCCTGAAAGAACAGGACATTGTTCCCTCACGTTATGTCCTTTCAAACGCCATGACAACCGCTCAAAGCCTTGGACATGAGAACCTCGGATTCCTTTCAGAAGCACACGGATTTATGCCCAGCCAGCCTCCTCTGTTGAAGCTGCCGGCCGCCTACCAGGCCTGGGATGAGATAGTGGACAACCTACCCGAACTTTACCGGACCCTTGAGCTGAGAGCCGCGCTTGAGCAGTTGCCAACCCTCAGTGCGGATGTGGATACTCTGCCGGATAATTACCTTCTACGGGCTTCCATGATCATCAGCATATTCGGTCACGCTTATTTTCGTATCCAAACCGATCCGCCGGACAAGCTGCCTGAAAGCATCCTGCGGCCCTGGCGCAAAATAACACAACGCTTAGGCAGGCCCGGACCTGTTCTGTCCTATATCGACCTGATTATTTATAACTGGAAACTGGTCGATCCCTCGTTGGCAGATCCCATCATTGTCGAGAACATGCGTCTGATGGTTCCAACTGTAGACAATATTGTCGAGCGGATCTTCTATTTGGGGCAGGTTGAAATTCTTTCCCGCCTGACACCTGTTATCGGTGCGGCGGTGCGCGCACAGGAAGCTGTGTATCGAGATGAGCCGGAGTCCTTGAAACAGGAACTGGTGCTTATTACTGAAGCGTTACAACGGGCAACGTATGACTCCCTACAGAAAATCGATCTGAATCCACATAATAAGTCCTATCACCTGGATACCGTTGTCTGGGCCAAAACGGTCGGACCTTTGGCAGTCTCACTGGAGGAAAGTACCCCGGGACCGAGCGGCATTGCGTCACCCATATTCCATTTACTGGATGAGTTTCTGGGACGTCAGACTTACACCACCCGGCTGGGCGAAGAAATGACGCGCATACGCGCCTGGTATCCGCCAAACTGGCAGAATTTCCTGAAAGCTATTGGACAAATTTCGGTGGCGGATTATGTTGAAAAAAGCAGAAGCAAGACACTCAAGGGAATATTCCAGGAAACCCGGCAAGCCTATGTAGCAGAAACAGGTTTTCTGGGCCGTCACCGTTTAAAAGCTTATGGATTTCTGGAGACAGCCTTCAAAGTGGGGCGCAGCGTCACGATTGGCAGCTTTTCCGGCAAATTTAAAGATCGGGCCTGGGATGAGGTCCATTCGCAGTTGAACAACTCACAACTGGAGCGCAGCAGCGGACATCCGCAGTACTATCACTACGCGGATGTGAAGGAGGTCAATACCCTTACTTCGGATGGGTCGAACTGGGTAAAGCAGGTGGTCTTAAACACAGCAGGAACGGGTATCAGCTACCAGGTCGGCGATCGGGCCGCTATTCTGCCAGAGAACAGTGATGCGCTGGTCGAAAAGACGCTCCAAGCGCTGCGAGCGCGCGGACGCGAAGCCATTCCCCTCAATAAGGCCTGGCGCGAGGCCATCGTACAGAGGGAGGGATATGAAGAAACCCCAACACTGCCTCTCAGGACTTTGCTAACCTTTGGGCGGATCAGACCTGTTGATCGGAATGTTGCCAAAACTCTGTACGCGATCACCCATAATTCAACCCTCAAGCAAATTATTGAGGCGAGAGCGGAAGATCAGTGGGAGCTGTGGGACTTACTTAAACTGATTTCGAAAGCTGGTTATGATACCCGGCGATTCTGGAAAGCATCGCTCGGCGAGTTGGAAAGCATCTGCCGGATTGTGCCTCCCGAAGTGTCCCGAATGTACTCTGTGTCTTCGGTGATGAGGAATAAAGAGCGATTAACTGGTGCGTCAGAATTGCACTTTACGATTGGACGCCTGCGCTACAAAACCAAGGAGACAGAAGTTTCCCTCAGCTCGGATCGATCGGGGACATCTTCCAACTATCTTACGGATACATCAGTGATCGCCCCAGAGGAAATGGGTAAAGTCTCTTTCAGGGTAGTTCACCCACCCCGATTTAGCATGCCGAAAGATGAAAGTATCCCTATCGTGATGATTGCAGGGGGAACCGGGTTTGCGCCCTTCAGAAGTTTCATTTTAAAGCGCGCCCAACAATCGCAGCCGGGGGAAACCTGGCTGTTCTTTGGAACACGCACAAGAACAGATATCTACTATAAGGATGAACTTGCGCAGCTCATCACTCGGGGACGCTTGAACCTGCGCATTGCCTTCTCGCGGGACGATGTCATCTATCGACACGATCCTAATGGTAATGGTGATCAGCTCGTGTTTGAGCCTGGCGAAAGACACTCCATAGGTGACGAAATCCTGAAAGAAGAGAATGCAAGAACCCTTTGGAACCTGTTGTTAAGCCAGGAAAACGGCGGGCAGGGCGCCTACTTCTATGTATGCGGGCGAACTGGATTTGCAAATGCCGCCATGGATGCTATTAAGACAGTCATCTATCGATGCACCCCAGGTTCTGACGAGGAAAGAAAAAAAATCGCCCAGAGGACGTTCTATGATCTGGTAGGCAGGGGACGCTACTTGCAGGACATTTTTACTACCTACACCGGCTCTCATCTCGATGGGCAAAAAACCTACAATGCCTCTGAGATCGCGTTGCATAATGATGACGAAAATGGCTACTGGATGATCATCGATGGACGGGTATACGATGTCACTGAATTTGCCCAACTCCACCCCGGCGGCGTAAAGATCATCCGTGAGTATACAGGCATGGATGCCACCCAACCCTATCAGAAGATACTGCACAATGTAAATCCTGAAGTGGACTCTATGCTCGGCATGTACGAGATCGGAAAAGTGCGCCGCCTTAATTTTGGGATGACATGGGGTGTGTACATCAGCTCTGACGGATTGAAATCGGTGATGCTGGCTGATGTTTATCGAATCTGGATACGTTACCTGTATTTTGTGGTCGAGTTGGAAAACTCGTTGCATAACGAATTTACAATTCAGGAGCAAGCGACAACCGTCAACGAGGATCCTGCTGAGCGCTCACCTTATAAGACACAATTAATCATTCAGGTCTATAAGCGGTTTATGAACGAGTACATAAATTCGCTTACGGGCGAGCCATTGGAACTGCTATGGGCCGTGACCAGTGGACTGTGTTCATCGAGCGAAGATGTGAACCAGGTCCACAAGGACATGGAGCTTATCAAGCAATCGGAGAACGCTCAGTTCGTTAGGGGAGTGATTACCGGTTTGCATGAATCGCTGCTCAATCAGGTTCGGAAGGAGCCGGGGCAAACGGATCTGTCGAGGACCGCAGTGGTGGCATTTTTTGATCTGCTGGAGGCTGAAGATAAAGCTTTCATGAAAGAGTTAAGAATGTCGTTGCTGGCAGGCATCCAGGTGTTTGAAGAGTTTGAGCACGATGCGGTTGTGATGGGACGCGAGCGGCTGATCGATGCTGCTAAAGAGATTCCTATGAGGCTTGCATCGTACTATGCTCGGGTCGCTTCAGAAATCCAATCCATTGAACGGAACATGAGATAAAAAACGGTCAACGGTATGCAGACCCTGGCTGATCTCATGAGTTCTCCACAAGGCCGACAATGGCTGGCTTCGAAAGGCGTCTACACATCGCAACAACAATTCAGGGAAGGCCTGAAGGCACCAGAACAATCAGGCCTGGCTGTTATGCTGGGAGTTAACGGTAAGAAGCTAATCTGTTCGGGTCAACAGCTTTACATTGATTATCACCAGTCTGTTCTGAGTAAAATCCTGACTCTGCGGGAATTTAAAGATGACCCCGACCTGTTTCCATTTTTCCTTTGGGTGGATACAGACCGGTCCGGGTCGGATAACCTGATCACGAAATTCGCCTGGCCAGTGGACAGTAAAAAGGGACCGATCCGCATCACTCCCGCCGGAATTAAAGATATTGAGTCGCGCTTTGTTCAGCTTGACCCCATGCAATTGCGTGGTGCCATTGATAAATTGGGCACACACCTTCGTCAATCCAATGTCATCAGAAAATCAGCGAAAGCAAAATATCAGGAATTGCGAAAATTCTTTGATTGTGAAAGCGCCGGAATATTAAGCGACTTCAATTATCAGGTGACGTACTTCCTGCTCAACAAGCAGCTGGGCTATGGTCCAAGTGCTGTAATTCTCTCTGATGCAATTAACCAGGGATTGATCACGGGAGAGGTCGACCTGGTCATCAACCACTTGGACGAGGTCATAAAAGTATTTAATGCATCCGTTCAATCCATGCTGGAGCTGGGTGTTGACCCCCAGGTGGAGATTCGCGATCAGGATTACCTGCCTTTGTTTTATTCCTGCAATGTCGATCATCAAAGACTTCGGTTGAAGCATGTTGTTGAGGGCGGTGATCATTTTGCAACCTGCCTCTGTAAGTGCGGCGAGAGTTATCGATTTTATCTGGGCACCAACGTCTTATCCATCTCGGAAATCTCCGAGACACGGCGTTGGAGCCCAGATGTGCTGATGCCTGCCTTCTTCAATGATTATGTGAGCGGTTATGTTGCGGGTAAAAGCTCTGCCCTTTACCTGTTGATCATCAATGATGCGATCCGACAGATCCTCGATAAAACGCCGGTTCCGATACTCGTTCCTGAAAGCCTCGGCAGGGCAAACTCCGAGCCAGATCAAGTGGATAGCCTGCTATACGATTACTTGAATGCTGAAACCTAAAGAATAAACTATCGTTCGCGTGTTTGATTGTATTCAACCCATTAGCTGCACAACGATATCCGCTTAGGTAAGGAGAACTTAACAGGTATGACGCCAAATAATAACGCCTTGTTGTACCAGCTGCGTGGGCTCGGCATGAGTGGAACAGTTCTACACATTGGGGCGCACCCGGATGATGAGGATGGGGGCTTGATGGCATATATAGCCCATAAACATAATGCGCGGATCATCTATTGGTCAGCGACACGCGGTGAAGGCGGCCAAAACCGGATTGGTCACTACACCGGCGATGCGCTAGGTATTTACCGTTCCTGGGAAAGTCTGGACGCGCGAATGGTGGACGGTGGGCAAGCGCTCTTCGGACCCTTCTATGACTTCGGGTTTTGTAAAACTGCGGCAGAAGCTCAGGAAAAATGGGGGCGGGAAAAACTGGTTAAAGAGATCGTCCGCGCCATTCGGATGACCCAGCCTCAAATTGTGATCAGTCGCTGGACAGGGCGACCATCCGATGGACATGGGCACCACCGCGCCGTGGGCCAGGCAGCGCTCGAAGCAGTGGAGCTGGCCGGCGACCCGGCTCAGTTCCCTGAGTTAGGCGCCGGCGGGCTTGCAGCTTGGCAACCCTCTAAAGTGTATCTATCCACTGGCGGTGACTGGCAGCCAGGTGAAAAAGGCAACTTCGGACAGATACAACCCGACCTTGAGAAAGAGGGCATTTTGCGAATCAACACAGGCGAGTTTGATCCAATTTCCAATTTGACCTACCAGGAACAGGCCTGGATTGCCATCAACCAGCACCGCTCACAAGCGATGGGATTCATCCCAAACCGTGGAGACTATTACTATTATTACATTCTATACAAGAGTCTCGTCCCAGTGGATGGCAGGGAAGGCAGCTTCTTTGATGGTTTGGATTCCAGCCTAGCCGGACTCGCAGATTATCCAGCTGGCGGCTCGGACTCTTTGCGGTCCAGCCTGACAGAAGTTACGGATCGGGTTGATGCCGCTTATGCTCAGTTCCGATTCGAGGATCGCGTAGCAGCCGCCAACTTGCTCCTGGAAGGACTCGAACGGTTGCGTCAGATATATGCCGGTGTTGAAGATGAGTCTCTAGATGATCACGTCAGAAAAAGCCTGGGCGCTTACCTAAGAAACAAGATAAGAGATTTTGAGGAAGTCACTGCACGCTGTCTGGGATTGCAGCTGGAATGTCGGTCAAATCGCGCGCGCGTCACCCCAGGCGAACATCTTCAAGTTACCGCTCGGGTGTGGAATCGCGGTCAGGTACTTGCAGATGAAGTTTCTTTCACACTTCATCTGCCCGACGAGTGGGATACGCAACCTGACACAGCTGTGACCGCCGGCGCGGGGACCACGCTGCGTAGTGTCAAGTATGATGTCATAGTTCCCACATCAGCAGATTTAACCTGCCCGTATTGGCTGGTCAGACCGCATGACGGCTTTTGCTATCATTGGCCTGCAGGCGGACCGGCTGGAAATCCTTTTAGCCCACCCGTATTAGAGATGGAATGTAAGATTACGATTGGTCACAACCACATCACTCTGCGTGAGCCAGTGGTTCTCAAAGATTCTTTCCCCGGCGGATTTAGAGAATTACCGGTCGCCGTAGTCCCTCCTATTTCTCTTCATCCAGACACGAATAAGATGTACTTGCTGCATAGTTCAGAAGAACAATCCTTGGAGCTACATGTCATCGCCCGGAGTAATAAAGAGCTGGAAGAGGTGAAAGGGGTTTTGACGCTGGAAACGCCAGCGGGTTGGAAAGCCGAACCCACAAGGGTTGAACTTTCACTGAACGAAGCCGGGGATACAGAAACTGTCCGCTTCGTTATGACAGTTCCAGGTGGCATTACACCGAGGGATTATCAACTTAAATATGTTGTTCATACTGGTGATCGTGATTATGATTTCGTTCTGAATCCGGTTCGAATGGGAGCGCCGGGTCTGCCCACCTCTCCAGACGCAAACAACTGCGTGCGAGAAGAATTCGTGATTGCATATGCAGCGATCATGGTGTATGTGATCGACGTAAAAATCACAAAGGAGCTCAAGTATGCTTATGTGCAGGGTCTTGAGGAAAATTTGTTAAATACGCTGATCGCACTGGGTTTTGACTTTACAGCACTAAACGACACTCAATTAAGATACAGTGACTTGAGTGAGTTTGACGCCATTGTTGTGGGCCCCAACGCCTATCTTATGCGAGACGAGCTGGCAAAGAATGCCTCACGTATCCGCGATTATGTTGACGGGGGCGGCACTTTGATCGTACAGTATCATGGCTACGGTTATCAGGATCGTGCCTTTTCACCTTATCCTTTCACCTATAACCAACCTCATGATCGCGTTACGAATGAGAATGCGCCGGTAGAAATTCTCAAGCCGGATCATATCCTGCTCAATCAACCCAACCGCATCACAGAATCTGATTTTTCCGGTTGGGTCCACGATCGGGGACTCTATTTTTTCGGTAGTTGGGATAAGCGCTATGAGCCAATCCTGTCCAGCCACGATCCTGACGAAGAGCCGAAAGCGGGTGGACTCGTGCTCACCAGTTACGGATATGGAAACTACCTCTATACAGGCTACTCCTTCTTCCGTCAACTGCCCGCAGGAGTCAAAGGCGCTTTTCGGCTGTTTGCCAACTTGTTGGCACTGCCGGTTGTTCGAATTAAAGAACGAGGCGAGATTCTCAGGAAGGTCTCCCTTTTCTCCTTTATGACCGAAGAACAGCTAACAGGCGTCGCCCGTCTAATGACTGAACGTTGGGAAAAGAACGGCGTTTACCTTTGTCATCAAGGTGATGTGGGGAATGAACTGTATATTATCAGCCAGGGCGAAGTGGAGATTATCAACGAAACAGGTGGTCGGGATCAGATTATCAATACCGAGACCATTGGGGCTTATGTTGGCGAGCTTGCTGTGCTTGAGAATATCCCGCGCACTCTGGCCATGCGTACGAAAGGGGATGTGCGGTTGCTAGTCCTCCAGGGCGCCCGCTTTCAGACGCTCATTCAACAACATCCTGATATCGCCTATCATCTCATTAAGATACTTGCCCGACGGCTGGCTGAAGTCATTTCAGGCGCTAAGCTTCGATGAGAAATTAAGTTAACAGTAGACTGGAGCAATTGTTTTGGGAATATTGACTGTGACTGAGCATTAATGACTTTGATTGTGGCGTAATTGCCAGGATCGTCTGATACGAAATTAGGGATCATCATTGCGTTTACGGTGTCTTTCTACCGATCACTTTTGAAAACGGTGATTTTCATCAGTTATATGGAGTAGGGTAGGCAAGTAAGGGGACAGCCGAGACAAATGCTGTGCAGGTGTTAGACAAGTGCGGACCTGTAAAGCGCGGGCAGCCCTGGCCTATAACAGCTGTGGCACGCCTAAGACTTGCGGG
>JBLMZU010000646.1:0-12050 GCA_050258995.1 Bacteroidota bacterium | reverse complement strand
AACGCCAGAAACCAGGAAAAATGGTCCGCGCCACCGTCTCGATGATCAGGGCCAGCACAAAATAATTGCTGAAAGCACGGTTATGCACGAAACAGACCGTCGAGAACCAGCGCGGCCAGATTGGGTAGCCGGGAGGTGGCTCCATTGGACGGGGCTTCGAAAGCCGCTGGAGGGCGGTCTGGGCAGGTTTGATCGCTACCAGGACCAGCAGCATGATGGGCGTAAAGAAGTGAGTGAAAAAGATCAGGTACAGGGTAATCACATAGGACAAAATGATCGCAGCCATGGTGATGTTCCTGGCACCGGTCTCGCCCACCAGCACTGGCAGCGTCCTGACGCCTTTGACCTTGTCCTCCCTAAGCTTATCCGTATGTTTGCCGAGATTGATCGTGACCACATTTAATCCGATCGGGAGGCTGGCAAGGATGACCGGCCAGCTCCAGACACCGGTCAATACACAGTAGACCCCACCGATCATCAGCGGCCCCCAGATGATAAAGATGGACAGTTCACCGATGCCCACATACTTAAGGGGGTAGGTGTAGAAAAGCAGGATGAAAGCTCCCACGGCAAACAGGACGATGACGATGGGAGCAAAGTTGGTATAGAAGAGGGCATAGATACCTGCTGCAGCTGCCAGGGCCCCGCTGACCCCGAACCAGATCAGGTGTGTGCGCTTGTCCCAGAATCCCTGGGCCAGGGGATGGACACCGTACTGGGTGCGGAAATAATTATCCTTGTCGATGCCGCGGCTGTAATCCGTGTAATCATTGATCAGGTTATTCGTTCCGTGAGCGATAAAGAGTCCCAGGGTCAGGATCAGCCAGGTAACAAAGGGAAAGGGCTCGCCATTTGCATAAAGATACTGCCACGCCAGCAGTCCGCCGATCAGGCCTGAGTACAGGGTGATTGTACCCACTGCGGAGCGTGTAGCAATGAACCACTTTGACAGGATGTCCAGTGAGTCCCACTCCTTTTTATCCTTCATCATGATTAATTGGGAAAGTGATTTCCGCCACATACCAAAGGTTGCGTTCATGGTACCTCCAAATCCTAGATTCAAGAGTAAATACACCAAAAAACTCTGACAGTTATACCCCATTAATATACTAGAAAATTATGATAAATATTTGACATTTTAGGCCTACCCTGCTATAATGCCGCCGACTAGAGTAAAAACGCCAGAGATGGCTTAATTTTGTTAGGAGTCGATACGAATGTCGCAACTTGAAATCCGGAATTTGCATGTATCTATCGAAGGGAAGGAGATCCTCAAGGGCCTGGATTTGACCATCGAACAGGGCAAAGTCCATGCCATTATGGGCCCCAACGGCACGGGGAAGTCTACCCTGGCCTATACCTTGATGGGACACCCATCCTACACCGTTACCGAAGGTGAAGTTATTTTTAAAGGGCAAAATATCCTTGAGCTGGAGCCCGACGAGCGCTCCCGGCTGGGCATTTTCCTGGCGTTCCAATACCCGGTTGCCATCCCGGGTGTGACCGTTGCCAACTTCCTGCGCACGGCACTCAACGCCCGACGACGTGCAGCCAATCCCGAAGATAAGGGCATTCCGGTCCCGGAATTCCGCAAGCTGCTCAAGGAAAAGATGGCCAACCTCAAAATGGACCAGCAGTTCGCCGGGCGCTATCTCAACGAGGGTTTTTCGGGCGGCGAGAAGAAGCGGGCGGAGATCCTGCAGATGGCCACCCTGCAGCCCGAGATCGCCATCCTGGATGAGACCGATTCCGGTCTGGATATCGACGCACTGCGCATCGTGGCCGACGGTGTCAACGCCCTGATGAATAAGGATATGGGTGCGTTGGTCATCACACACTACCAGCGGCTCTTGAACTATATCAAGCCTGATTACGTCCATGTGATGCTGGGCGGCCGCATCGTTGAATCCGGCGGCCCCGAACTTGCCCTGCACCTGGAGGAAAAAGGCTACGAGTGGATCCGCGAGCGCTTTGAGGAAACACCCGCCTAGAAACTTAAACATGAAGGACCTTGTCAACCTTTGGCCTTAAACTGAGTCTACTTTGCGCCCTTCGTGTTTAACTGGAGATTGTTATGAGTGATGATACAAAAATCTTAGAAGATATCGGCGAGTATAAGTACGGCTTTCACGACCGTGACGATAACTACACGTTCAAATCCCAGAAGGGTTTGAGCCGTGAAGTTGTTGAAAATATCTCGCGCATGAAAGGCGAGCCGCAGTGGATGCTCGAGTTCCGATTGAAGGCACTCGATCATTTCATGAAACGGCCCATGCCAAACTGGGGACCTTCCCTGAAGGATCTAAACTTCGACGAAATCTATTTTTATGTCAAACCGACTGAAAAAAGTGAGAAGTCCTGGGATGATGTTCCAGATGATATCAAGCGCACCTTTGACAAGCTGGGCGTTCCCGAGGCCGAACGGAAGTTTCTGGCAGGCCTGGGCGCACAATATGAGTCGGAAATGGTGTACCACTCGATCCAGGAACATCTTGAAAAACAGGGTGTGGTCTTTTTATCCATTGAAGATGGCTTGAAGCAGCATCCGGATATGTTCCGGGAGTATTTTGGAACGGTCATTCCCATTGACGATAACAAGTTCGCTGCGTTGAACAGCGCGGTTTGGTCGGGCGGATCGTTTGTGTACGTCCCAAAGGGTGTGAAGGTGGATATGCCGCTCCAGGCATATTTCCGTTTGAACACGGCAAACCTCGGACAATTTGAGCGTACCCTGATCATCGTAGATGAAGGTGCCTCCGTGCACTACGTGGAAGGCTGCACTGCGCCCCAGTACACGACCGACTCCTTCCACTCGGGCGTGATCGAGATCATCGTGAAGAAAGGTGCACGTTCACGCTACTCGACCATCCAGAACTGGTCCACCAATGTTTACAACCTGGTGACGCAGCGCGCCAAGGTTTTCGAGAATGGCTCGCACGAGTGGGTGGATGCGAATATCGGCTCAAAGGTCACGATGAAATATCCTTCCTGCTACCTGATGGAGCCCGGCGCGCGCGGTGAAATGCTTTCGATGGCATTTGCCGGCCCCGGCCAGATCCAGGACGCCGGCTCGAAGATGGTCCATTTCGCACCGAACACAACCAGCAAGATCACGTCGAAATCCATCAGCAAGGGTGGCGGACGCGCCTCGTATCGCGGGTTGTTGAAGGTGTACAAGGGAGCGAAGGGCGTCAAGTCCAACGTGGTTTGCGATGCGCTGTTACTCGATCCAAAATCCCGCTCGGATACCTATCCTTATATTGAGATCGATGAGGACGATGTCACCATCGGTCATGAGGCATCGGTCAGCAAGGTCGGTGAGGAGCAGCTTTTCTACCTGATGTCCCGCGGCCTCAGCGAAGAGGAAGCCACGACAATGGTGGTCTCCGGCTTTATCGAGCCGCTGGTGAAGGAATTACCGATGGAATATGCCGTCGAAATGAACCGCTTGATCGCACTGCAGATGGAAGGATCGATTGGCTAGTATGGAAGAGAAACCCAAAGTTGTCGTTTCAAGGACAAGACGACCGGAACCTGGCGCAAAAGAGTTCAATTTTACTGAATCGGAGATCCGTCCGGCGAGCGAGCCGATCGCGTCCTACCGGGCCCGGGCCTGGAACGCTTTCAAGCGGCATTCCCTTCCCGATACGACCCAGGAGGCCTGGCGCCGCACCGACATCCATGCGCTGCCAACGGATAAGTTCAAGCTTTCGATCGATGCTGTTAACGATCTTCCCGCTGTCCGCGAGGATCTTCTAAATCCCCTCGTTGCCAACCAGCATGGCGGGCAGATCGTGATCACGCCGGGTAATGCGAAAATTGACCTGGATGAGAGGCTTGCGAAAAAAGGCGTTGTCTTCACCGATCTGCAAACTGCCGAAAAAAAACATCCTGAACTCCTGGAAAGAATGATCGGAAAGACGGTCAATGCGGAGGAAGGAAAGTTTTCCGCGCTGGCTGCCGCATTCGCCCAGAACGGTGTGGTCTTGTATGTGCCGAAGGGCGTCGTTGTCGAAGAGCCGCTTCATTCGGTCTGGTGGGGTCCGGGCGCGAACCTGGCGCATGTCTCGCATATCCTCGTCCTGGTCGATGAAGGCGCCTCGGTAACCTACGTCCATGAGTCAGCGTCGCCTGATTTAAAGGGAGCCAACTCCATGCACGCGGGGATCGTCGAGATCCAGGTCCTGCAGGATGCCTCGATGAAATTTGTCGAGCTGCAGTCCTGGGGACGCCACGTCTGGAACTTCTCCCACGAGCGCGCCCGCGTCGAGCGCGGCGGAAACCTGGACTGGATCTTCGGCGCGATCGGATCCCGCCTGACCAAGAACTTCAGTGAGCTCGATCTGGCCGGTGAAGGGGCCACGGGCCGCATGTCCGGTTTTTACTTTACCGACGGCACCCAGCATCTTGACCACGATACGCAGCAGAACCATCTCGCGCCGCATACGACCAGCGACCTGCTGTTCAAGGGCGCACTGCTGGGCAAAAGCCGCTCGGTGTGGCAGGGCATGATCTATGTCGCACCTGGCGCGCAGAAAACAGATGGCTACCAGGCCAATCGAAACCTGGTCCTGAGCGAAGGCGCTCGCGCTGACTCGATCCCCGGTCTCGAGATCCTGGCAGACGATGTACGCTGTACCCACGGCGCGACCGTCGGCAAGCTCGAGCAGGAGCCGCTCTTTTATCTGAAGTCGCGCGGCATCCCGCAGGCGGAAGCCGAGAAGATCGTCGTGGAGGGTTTCTTCGACCCCATCTTCCAGCGAATTCCATTTGAAGGTGTAAGGGAGCGTTTCCAGCAATATATTGCTGATAAGATGGCATAGCCGCAGGATATGCCCTAAAATTTGAGAAAGAAATGAGATCCTACATGCCCGCAAAAGTGAGAACTAAAACCAAAGCGGTGGTGGATGTAAAATCAAGATCGAAGCCAGGAGCAAAAATGAAGCAAAGCAACGGAAATGGCGATAATCCTGTCCGGGTGGTTAACAAGATTTCTCCACCGAATACCAACTCCAACGGCGAAGAGCGCAAGCCGCGCGGTTTGCGTCTGCCCCAGTATGCCTACATGAAGGCACCGGGAATCTCGCATGATTTCCAGGTTGGCGATACCGTGGAAGTATATTGCGACCACGAAAAGAACAAGGACCGGGTGCGCGGGTGGATCCGTGGCATTGTGGTCCAGGTCGATAATAAGATGGTTGCAGTTCAGTTCCGCTCCAATGTGTTTTTGACTGATGGCTGGATGGTTCCGGATCGCATCCTCTGGTATCCGCTGGCCTCGGAAAACATTCGCCCGATTGCTAAAAAGTCTGGCAAACGCGAAAAGGCACTTCCGGATTATTAGTAGATCAGTGCCAGGTGGACAGGCATACATGTAAGCAGAACGCCTGTCTACCTGTATGCCTGTCTACTCGTTTACCCACCCATGCTCAACGTAACCGAAGTACGCAAGGATTTTCCGATTCTCCAGCGCGAGACATCACCCGGTGTGCCGCTGGTATATCTTGATTCCACAGCCACCTCGCAGAAGCCGCTGGCAGTCATCGAAGCGATGAATACTTACTATCGGCATTCGAACGCGAATATTCACCGTGGGGTTCACACACTGGCCGAGGAAGCGACCTACCTGTACGAACAGGCGCGGGTCAGGATAGCAAGGTTCATCAATGCGCCCTCAGCGCAGCAGGTCATTTATACGCGCAATACGACCGAATCCATTAATCTTGTGGCTTACACCTGGGCGCGAGCCAACCTCAAAGCAGGCGACCTGGTCATTTTGACGGAAATGGAGCACCACTCCAACCTCGTCCCCTGGCATATGCTCCAGGCGGAACGCGGCGTCGAGCTCGAGTTCATCCCGGTGACCGAGGATGGACTGCTTGACCTGGACACCTACCGCTCGCTTCTGTCCCGGGGGCCCAAGCTGGTCTCGTTTACGCACATGTCCAACGTCCTCGGCACGATCAACCCGGCGGCCGAGATCATCCGCCTGGCACATGAAGCCGGCGCGATTACACTCGTGGATGGCGCACAATCCGTTCCTCATCTGACAGTGGACGTGCAGGCGCTGGATGCAGACTTCCTGGCGTTCTCTGCCCACAAAATGTGCGGGCCGACCGGCATTGGCGCGCTGTATGGTAAAACAACACTTCTGGAATCCATGCCTCCCTTCCTGGGCGGCGGCGATATGATCAAGGAAGTCAAGCTGCGCTCCTTTCGCCCCAATACCCTGCCGCATAAATTCGAGGCAGGCACGCCAGCCATTGCCGAGTCGGTTGGTTTTGGTGCAGCCGTTGATTATCTGACTTCCCTTGGCATGGATGCTATTGCAGCCCACGAACATGAAGTGACCGAGTATGCTCTCGAACGGCTGGAAGAGATCCCAGGCGTGAGAGTTTTTGGGCCGGGCGCAAAGAATAAGGGTGGCGTCGCCTCATTTACGCTCGAAGGGGTCCATCCGCATGATGTTGCCCAGATCCTCGACCGGGATGGGATCGCCGTCCGTGCCGGTCACCACTGCGCCCAGCCATTGCACGAAAAGTTTGGCATCCCGGCCACCAGCCGCGCGTCGTTCTACTTGTATAACACCAAGGATGAGGTGGATCTGCTGGTACACGGGATCTATAAAGTCAAGGAAATGTTTGGATAGAAATTGTGGCGGGTGCGAGGGTTTTCAGATCTGACACCTGATACCCGACACAGGAGTTTTTATGGACGATCTCTATCGTGAAGTAATCATAGAACACTACAAAAACCCTGGCTATCGTGGACACCTGGATCCACACGATATTCAGTTCGCAGATAACAACCCCCTGTGTGGCGACCATATTGAGATCACCTTGCGTACCGACGATCAGGGCAGGGTAGCCGATGCACGCTTTGATGGGCACGGCTGTGCCATCTCACAGGCCTCTGCTGACCTTCTGATGGAATCCATCATTGGCAAGCCTGTGGAAGAGGTGAAACAGCTCAATAAACAGGATATCCTGGATATGCTGGGTATCGACCTGGGACCAGTCCGTCTAAAATGTGCTTTACTTTCACTCAAAGTGCTGAAGGCTGGAGTATACGGCCTGGGGGAAGCCAGCGACAGCCTGGTGGAATAGTCGGACGATGGACCCTGTAGCTAAGCCGTCCGCCGACGGTCAATGGTCGGGAATGAATATGTTCAATTACACAACTTTTGATTCAACGAAAGCTGAATTTCTTGATATTGCCCCAACTTCAGAGCTGCCCAATGGGGAGCGCCTGTTCATCGAAGTGGAAAACAGATCGATCGTGATCTTCAACATCGCAGAGCAATTCTTTGCCATTGCCGATATCTGTACCCATGACGATGGCCCGCTGGGAGATGGGGATATTGAGGGCTATAACATTGTCTGCCCCCGGCATGGCGGTGAGTTTGATATTCGGACCGGCCAGGCGGTGCAAATGCCCGCGGTAATCGATATCCCAGCCTATCCTGTTAGGGTAGTGGACGGGATGATTCAGATCGGGATACCAAAGGAATAAATAAAACGATAGCAAAAAGAGGAAAGTCGTAAATGGACTTTCCTCTTTTTGCTTACCAATCGCCCGCGTATTCAATCGGGTATGGCTTGGTGATTTTTTCGATCCTTGCCCGCCTCAGTTCTACAAGCTGGCGAATGTGTAGATTGTCATGCGCAATCCAGGAGGACAAAATCTCTCCGGCGGTCAGGGATCCGTATTGGGAAGTGTACGTGGTATTCCAGTCAATGTCGGTCAGGCGCTTCAGCCACTGCAGGGATTTTCTCCGCTCAGAAAAAAACGCATCCTGCATGGTCTGAAAATCCTGTTCGTTATAGCGGCGCTCCTTTACCCAGGCTTGGGGATCAATCACATGGTACTCCCCGTTCTGTCGGTAAAGGATGAACTCCAGGTGCTCGCGGAAATCCTCGCGTTCTTCATCATACAGGTGGCAGGTCACTTCCAGGATCGACCAGGATTCCGGCGTTGGCTTGAATTGGGCCTCCTCCTGTGAAATTCCAGCAAATAGATCGTTGATAATATCCGTGCTGTTTCGCAATTCCTGGTAAAGAGTCTCAAATTCCATTTTGCCTCCTGTTTATCAATCGGAAAAATTTCCGACGATCCTAAGAATATCGAAACCCTCTGCGTACGGCCGCTCGGCCAGCGCCCCGTGCCGGACCATGATGGAGCGGGTTAATTCCCTGTTGAAATAATAGCGATCCCTATAGGTCTCATAGCAGGCTAGTGCCTCTATTTTCTTGTCCACATCTTCCTCGCTGACCTCCACAAGAAAATGAGGGAAGAAGTCATAGGAAGAGCGAACGACATCGAAGCCAAGAATGGTGATGCCGCGGAAGGCGCGCAGGGCCTCCTCGGTCATGGTGTTGTGATCCTGGTGCAAGTCCTCCTTGGAGTGGACAAAGACCAGGTCGGGTTTAAACTCCCGGCGCAGCATGAGGAAATATTCCAGGATCTCCTGGCGTGAGGCGGGAAAAATGCGGGTGGTAAAGGGTCCCAGAACGATCTTTTCCTTGGGAACACCCAGCACAGCCATCGACTCGAAATGTTCGTTCTTTACATTTTGCAGATCGGGATTTTTCTGGTTATCGGACAGTGTTACACACAAAACTTCCGTCTGCTTGATGATCTGGTGGAGCAGGGCCCCGCATCCCAATTCGATATCATCAGGATGGGCACCGAGGAAGAGTACTTTTTTACCGAAGAAGTTCATAGGGTTATTTTTCCAAAACTGCGTATGCTCTGACAGGGAATGTCCCGAAGGCCTTGACTTTGACCGGCGCGCCATGGAAACGGAACCCCGTATCAGGGAGATTTTCCAGGCCACACATGTGCTCGCAGATCGGGATGCGATTCCCCAGCAGGATCGTATGGGCCGGACGCGTACCGTCTGCCGTGTCATCGATGTTATAGCTGTCGATGCCGACAAAGACGACGCCGGATTCCGCGAGCTGAAGGGCCGCCTCGCTGGTAAGGAAGGGGTGGCCTTCGAAGTACGCGTCCGTGCGCCAGTGCCGGGACCATCCCGTATGGATCAGCAACGCCTTCCCCGAAAGCTTAAGGCCGTCAAAAGCTTTCGCAGGAATCGACCGCCCATAGTGGGATGCGTGCACGACCATTCCTTCGAGGTCTGCCAGCGACTCCAATGGCAGTTCCGACAGGTCCATTCCATTTGCAAAGCGGTGAAATGGACCATCCACATAGGTGCCCGTATTGGCGACCATTTCGATCTTGCCAATGTGGAACTCGGTCCCCTCGGCATAATTTCTGCGTGATTCTTCCCGGGAAAGAAAATCACAGATGAGCGGCGCGGGTAGTCCCTTATAGGTGATCAAACCGTCTTCTACTTCATGACTGAGATCGATGAGGATTCGGCTCATGGTTGCTCTCCATTCTCCGATCTCTATTCCGTTGTATTATTCATTTCGTCGCCAGGATCCCCCCAACAACCTTGGTCATGACAAGTTTGCCATCTCGCTCAAACCAGCGTGTAGCCACACCGCTAATCCTGCCGATCAATGCTTCGTATTCCTCCTTGCCATTGAACATGGACGTCCAGAGCTTGCGATCCTCGCTCAACGAGGCGCGAACATATTCGATAAAGGGCGCGACCTCGGGGAAGGTGATCGGGTTTTCGAATTTCAGCAGTTCGGTTTTGGCGAATTTACCCGAAATCGTATTGAAGATGTCGCCCTTGAAGCGTGATGAGCCCGGCATCGGGGGAATGGGCTGGTTGGTCGCTTCCTTGATGATCTCGTAGAACATCTGCTTGTTCTCGGGCAGGGGACCGGTGACGAAGAGCCGTCCGCCAGGCTTGAGGACGCGGTGCGCCTCACCAAATGTAAAGTCCAGGTTCGAGGCGTAATAAATGGCAAATGCACTGGAGAGCAGGTCGAAAGTGTTGTCCGCATATTCAAAGGGCTTGTTGAAATCCATGAACGCAAACCGGATGTTTTTGTCGCCCCGTTCCGCAAGTTTTTCGCGTGCCTTGCCGAGCAATTCCTCCGAGAAATCCGTCCCGGTGATATCTGCCTGGCCGTGAGTGTAGTCGCTGTAAAGGAAGCACTGTTTTCCGGCACCGCAGCCCACGTCCAGGATTTTCATATCGCCGGTCGGCTGGAGCACTTCCGTGTTCCACTGATCGATGTTGCGCGCACCATAGGCTTCATGGATGCGAATCCGGGTCAAAAGATCGTTGCTGGTTTCCTGATAGTTGATTTCCATTTCTGATTTGCTCCTTCCAAGAGTTCGGCAAATTATAACCAACGCAGAACCAAAATTCAATACCTGAATTTTGAACCGTATCCTTTTTTATATCACTTTGCCAACCGGCGACTATGCTAAAATCAGTCCAACTTCAATCCATATCTACTTTGAGGACCACATGAAGAACAAGATTGCATCTGTCAAGGGGACACGCGAATTTTATCCAGAGGAGATGGCTCTTCGCAATTATCTGTATCAAAATGTGCGGGCCGCCTCCCAGTCCTTCGGCTACCAGGAATGGGATGGCCCGTTTATTGAGGCCATCGAATTGTACGCGGCAAAATCCGGTGAGGAACTGGTCAAGAAACAGTCTTTTGTCTTTCAGGATCGGGGCGGCGATTTTGTGACGCTGCGCCCGGAGCTGACCCCGTCGCTGGCGCGCATGATCGCGGCCAGGCAGGGCGAGCTGACCTATCCGCTTCGCTGGTGGTCGTTTGGTCCATTTTGGCGTTACGAGCAGCCCCAAAAGGGACGCTCGCGCGAGTTCTTCCAGTGGAATGCAGATATCATTGGCGTGGCTTCCCCGGAAGCGGATGCCGAGCTGATTGCAGTAGCCGCCACCTTCCTGCGAAATGTCAGGCTCGATCCGGAACGTGCCCTCATCTATGTCAATAACCGCCGCCTCATGGAGGGGGAGCTGGATGCCCTTGGCATTTCTCCGGAAAAGCGCCTGGATGTCTCCAACCTGATCGACCGCCGCTCAAAGATGGAGCCCGTCAAGTGGGATGAATACGCACTCGAACTTGGACTGACGGAAAGACAGCGGGATGGTCTGAAGGACGTTCTGGGAAATTATGATCTCTGGCAGAAGAGTGAAGAGCTAACCCGCCTCTTTGCGGCGCTGGATGCGCTCGGCGTCAAGGAATATGTGCGGTTCGATCCCAATATCATGCGTGGATTGTTGTATTACACCGGTACCGTCTTCGAGGCCTTCGAAACCAGCGGCTCTCTCAAACGGGCCATCCTTGGCGGTGGGCGCTATGACAACCTGCTTGCCGACGTGGGTGGAAACCCACTGTCGGGCATGGGCTTTGCGATGGGAGATGTGGTCATTGGCATCGTTCTTAAAGAAAACGGTCTGCTGCCTGAGTTTGCGCAAACGCCTGCGCCGGTGATGGTGACCGTGTTCGACGAGTCGTTTCTTCTCAAGTCCTTTGCACTGGCAGCCGAGCTGCGGAACGCGGGACTCAATGTCATGGTCTATCCGGAAGTCGCGAAGCTTCCCAAGCAGTTCAAGTTTGCCGACAAAATGAGAATGAAGGCTACGCTTGTCCTGGGTCCGGACGAAGAGACGAAAGGCCAGGTGGTGGTCAAAAACCTGTCCAGCGGGGAACAGGTTGCTGTGGCGCGCGAAGCGCTGCTGGAAACGGTCCGAAAGGTCATTGGAGCATAAGTGGCGCTTTCCATCCGGCCGGTGACGAAGGACAACTGGCGCGCGCTTGCCAGGCTCAAAGTGCGCGAGGATCAAAACCACTTTGTCGCTTCGAATGTGTATTCGATCGCCGAGTCTCATTATGGAGATGATGAGCCCGAAGGCGGCCATTGGGATATGTTCCCGTTTGGGATCTATGATGAAGACCAGCCGGTCGGCTTTCTGATGTATGGGTTGAACTTTTCCTACCGCAAGTTCGAAGCGTTCATCATCCGCTTGATGGTGGATGAGAATCACCAGGGCAGCGGGTATGGAAAGTTCGGCATGCAAAGGATGCTCGAGATCTTTCGCCCGGACAGCCGGATCCACAATGTGGGCATTAGTTATGAACCGGATAACCAGG
>JBLMZU010000645.1:0-3375 GCA_050258995.1 Bacteroidota bacterium | reverse complement strand
TCCACCGAAGCAAAAACCTTTACGTCGATCTGCTTGCTCCAATCAACAGGTAATTCCAGCAAACGCAACGTATGACCCGTAGGCGCGGTATCGAAGACCACGGCATTCCAGCCCTCCTGGGAAGCGTATTCGATGAACTTATCGAAGGCGGCCATCTCTTCGGTGCAGGGAGAGTTGAGCTCTTCTTCCATGACCTGGATCGCCGATTCTGGACGCCCGCGTTGGCGCGCATCCTCCAGAATACGAGCCTTGTAGGTTTCGGCAGCGGCCTTTGGGTCAATATTGACGGCCCAAAGATTCGACTGTCCCTTTACCGGCGTGACATCATCGCCCACGGGGGTATCCAGCACGTCCGCCAGATGGGCCGCGGGATCGGTTGTCAACAGCAGCGTCTTATATCCCTGCCGTGCGAGCCAGACGGCCGTAATACAGGAGGCGACAGTTTTGCCTACGCCCCCCTTGCCGGCAAAGAAAACCGTTCGCCGGTGATCGTTCGGTCGGATGCGCGTTCGTACGACGTCCAGGGGGGAAGCGAATGATTCAGGTCGCTGCGGAGCTCGTAGTAGCTTATAGGCTCCCGAACTCTTTTTGCCGTCGAAGAAGATTTCGCCCACTTCACGGAGCTTTTTCACGCCGCGGATCTCGTCTGCCAGCAAGGTCATGGTCTGTCTTGGATATTTGAAATCCATCTCAATCTGTACCAGGTAGTGCAGCTGCATCTCGGCCCGGGCCGCGAAAAGTGGATTCTCCTTGCCCTCGGGCGGGATGATGCCGTTGATGATCAGGCTGAAGTTCCGGATCGCCAACTTGCTCAATTCATCGATCGCACGCCGAGTTTCTTTGATGGAGATGGCTTCAGGGTGCAGAACAAAAACAAAATTGGTCTGCTCGGACTTTCGCATCGCGGCCAGGGCGCGCTCATATTTGTGCTTGGCATCCTGAATGGCCGCGGCGGGACCCAGGCAGGTCTGCCCGCTTCCCGCGCTGGCTGCATCAATGGACTGGCTCCATTCAGAGGGCAGTTCCAGCAAACGGATGGTATGACCAGTTGGCGCTGTATCGAAAATGATGATATCGAAGACTATGCTGTTCTCTGCCGGCACATCCAGGAAATCTGTGAAGCGGTCAAAGGCAGCCACCTCGGCCGTACAGGGGCCGCTCATCTGCTCTTCCATCACCTGAACGATCTGCGGCGGGAAGGCAGCACGAATGGGCGCCATCGCGCGATCGATATACTCCTGGGTGGCCTTATCCGGGTCGATTTCCATGGCCGCCAGGTTTCGCACACCTTTAATTGGTGTAATCTGATGACCGATTTCCTGCTCAAATACGTCGGCCAGATTGGAGGCAGGATCGGTGGTAACGATCAAGGTGCGCTTACCCGTATCCGCATACCGGACCGCGTGCGCACAGGCCATACTGGTCTTGCCAACACCGCCCTTGCCGGAGAAAAAGATAAATTGAGTCATTTTGCTGCTCCACTCAATATGGCGCGCATCTCATCCAGAGTCGGATACGCACCCACCTTGACCACCTTACCCCGCACGACAACAATCGGTAGGGCTTCCATCTGTTTCTCTCGTACCAGTTTCATCACTTCGGGATTATTTAGAAAGGCATTGGGGTTGCTGGCCATCTGGTAGCGCTCCACGCGCAGATTTTCCTTCTGGAGTGAAAAGATCATTTCGTTCACATCCAGAAGTGCCTGATCCAGAGTCGGACCACACAAACCTGTCGGGCAGCACATTGGGGGATCAAAAAATTCCACGTCAGCAGGAACGACCGAGGTGGGAAGGGTATTGAGGACAGGGATCACATTATTCACAATCGGTTTCTCTTTCGCGATGAGGGAGTTATTATTTTTCAGCCTGGACCACCTCGGGGACGGGGATCAGGTTCTTGGGGCCGCAGGTGGCGCGTCTGGGTTTAATCCGCTTCGGATCAAAGAACGCGCCAAATGCGGCATTGAGTTCGTCAAGCGCAACGCGGTTTACCGAGTAATACACCCAGCGGGAATCGGCCGGGTCACGTTCAGCATCCACCAGCCCCGCGGCGCGCAGCTTGCTCAAATGGTGGGAAATCAAGTTGGGTGGCATTTCCAGGAAATCCCCAAGCTCACAGTTGCACTGCACCCCTTCCATTAACAAATTGAAGATGAGCAGGCGCTTCGGCTCGGCCAGTACCTTTAAGCGCTCAGCCAGGATTTCCAGATTGATGGGGGAAGTGGGATGGGGGGCTGATAAATAGTTCAACATACATTGAATTATATTCTTCGAGGTGAAGATAAACAAGGAAGGATGTCATCTGATAGAAGGGATGTTCGTACGAGATGATGCGTGTGTCAACGATCGTAAATTAATGCGGATATTATTTGCTTGTGGCGCAGACTGCTTGCATCTTTGAATCCCATCAACAAGCGGCTGTTGGCAGATACTGACATTTCAGTGATCACATGAGCAGGTGATGTATTTGGGCTACCATTGCTGACCTCGGCCCGATTCTGTTCTTCCGCCCGATCCAGCGAAGGTGCAGTCATGAAGGTCTTCAACCAAGATGGGAGTGAATCTGTTGACACAATTCTTTGCGGTGGGCTCGCTCAATGGACGTGCCCCAATGGCGAGCTGGTATCTTTGCATGGCTTGTGAAAAGCTGATCTTTGACATATGCGCCCCCAATTAAGCTACTTTTTGTTGTGATAATCACTTTTTTCAGATGCTAATCACACAAAAAAAGACTCCCTCGGGTTGGGAGTCTACTTACATGCCTTGTCGGGGTGCCGAGATTTGAACCCGGGACCTCACGGACTTGAAGTATCTTCGCTGTTTTCGGTATTAAGGGGGGCATGGATACTGATTAAGTATATCCATGAAATCAGAGTCGCTTCAAGTCGTACAAGAGTAGGTGATGATCAAAATGCTGTCCTGAGATTATGTTGCCATCGCCGAGTAGGTTTCCCTGTCTGTCCACTGACGCTGGAGACCTACTCCCCAGGCGGCCATCACGGTATTGGCCAGGATGACAAAAGCCAGCATGGAATAACCATGCGAATCCAGCAGCCCGGCAGACAGGCAGATCTCCAGGATGGCAAAGCCAATTGCCCCCTTCGCACACATGAGATGTCCCACCGTCGCGGCCTCATTCCAATTCAGGCCGCCGGTTACTTTGACGGACAGGGTCGTCCCAAAGACCTTCACTAGATAACCCAGAAGCACTAATCCCAGCACGATCAGGGTCTCGCCCCGTCCGCCGAAGTTGAGCGCGGTCTTCAACCCGGCTGCAGCGAAGAAAACGGGCAGCAGGAACAGGCAGGCCGGCTTGATCTTCTTCGCCAGCAGGAAGGAAACTTCGCGCGGAACGACTAACCCGCCCACAAAG
>JBLMZU010000644.1:0-4403 GCA_050258995.1 Bacteroidota bacterium | reverse complement strand
CCGGGTGCTTGGAAATAATCGAACCATCTGGTTTTGCCGAACTCCTGCCTCAGCTCTGAGAAGATGGCATTGTGGTCCCCAAAGAAGTTCACCGGCAGACCGACCACCAGACCGCCAGCGTGCACACCAGGAGGGTGAACAGGCGGGGATCCATGCCCGGGGACGGCGCGGCTTACTCCCAGATCAATGCGATCGATCCGTTGACGAGGACGATGAAAAGAAAAGTGACCACGGCGCTGACAATTCCCAGCACGGCGACCCGTGCCATCAATTGAAAATAAGATTTTGGGTTTGCCTGTGTGATGATCATGCTTTCCTTCTTGCAGTAGACCATGGGAAACGTATCTTAAGTTTAGGGCTTGACGGGCATGCCAGAGGCGATTTTTTCCAACAGCAGGTGCATCTCAGCCAGCTCCTGTTTGAGCGCGGCGACTTCAGGATCCGATGGACCCGCAGCCGCCGGCGCATTTTCCTCCGCCGGGGCGGGTGATCCGCCGCCCATCAGCACGCTGGAAAGAAGGCTGGCCAGGGCGCCGATGATGCCAACACCCGCAAACATGATGAACATGCCGGCAATCCGCCCCGCGGTTGTGATCGGGTAAAAGTCGCCGTAGCCCACGGTGGTGATCGTCACCAGCGAATACCAAAGTGCATCCCCACCCGTTTTGATACTCGCAGCCGGGTCGACGCTCTCAAATTGCAGCACGAGCACGCTCGAAATGGTCAGGACGAGGATGGTCAGCAGGATGGTAAGGAAGGCGGCGTACTGGCTGCGGTTATGGAGCACATCTTCCACCAGCTCCTTCTTGTTCTCGCCTTTCATCAGGCGGGCGATGCGAGCGAGGCGGCTCAAGCGTGCCAGGCGCAGCAGGCCGCCGTACTGGGTGATCCCGAATGAAGGGATCGAGCCGAGCAGGTCCAGCCAGCCGCGTTCCTTGATGAAGTAGTCGGATTTCTTCGGCGTAGAGAACAGGCTGTAGGTGAAGTCGATGAGGAAAATGATACAGATCAGGTTGTCATAGACCCGCAGCAAGTCGAGGGTTTGCGTCGCCAGCGGCAATAACATGACGAACATGATCCCCAGGGAAAGGAGGGTCAGAACAAAGATGAAGATGTTGTACGAATTGCTGCGCTTGCGGGGAGGGACGGTTTCCTGTGTCATGATTTTTCTCCATCAGATTGAAATATGGTTTAGACGGGCGGTCAGGCCCGGGGTCCTGTTAAAGGTTTACTTTGTTAAGGATGGACCGGGGCGTCTGGGCGATAAGGCCATCGTAAACAACGCGCATCTCACCTTGATACAGCCTTTTAAAGGGGCAAGGGATGGTGATGGCAGTCGAAATGCCAGGGATCTGGTCCTTGTTTTGATAGGCCGTGCTGCCATAGTGCATCACATCGCATATGACAGCCAGGATCAGCCACACGCAATCCCAGCCGGTCAAACCAATCCCCGGGTTCTACAGGATGACGTATATGATCGTCATGCACGGGGGGAAAATGACTCCCAGGAGCGGCTAGAGCCAACTGCCACCAAAGGCGGCGTTGAACATGACACGGCGGCCCAGCCACATGAACAGCACAGCCAGACGAGGTGCAAAACCAGCCGTTAGAGCGAAGGACAGGACATCTTCGTTTCTTCTTATTTTGGATTAGAGGTGGATATTTCCGTAAGTCTTGATTGTTGCTCGTGCAGGATCAAAAGAAGCTTGTCGGGGGGAGCAGTCTTGGCAATGAAGTAATCTGCTCCGGCACCCAGCACATCCTGCTCACTCTCGGGATTGTTCGATAAAAAAACAATCTTGAGGGGACGTCCAAGATTACGAATATCTGTTATGAGATTCGCCAGCGATTGGGAAGACAGGCCCCAGTCCAGGAGCAATACATCTGGCTGGGTTGCATCCACCTGGGGGGCTAATCCTTGCAAACGGTCAGTGATACCCACGATGACCATGCCATGCTCCGAGCCCAGGAGCAGCACCATTGCAACTCTAAGTTTTTCATCAGCGAACCCTACGAATACTCGCAGCTTTGTCATTTGATGATCCACCTGCTCCATTCCAATCAAGCATGTTTTTGATATAGGCAGTTATGATGCTCCACCATAGAGATGGAGCCTGGGTCGGAAAAATCCCTGTTGCGCCAATAGAAGTATGGCATACCTCACCTGGAAAAGCATCCACTCTTTGGACAGAAGTTCAATAGACTTAACAGTCTATTTTTGAAAAATCTGTTGATGAAGTAAAAAGAGGGGCTGCCCAACGTGGGAGATAAATCCAGTAAATCAGAGATTCGATCTCTGAATGATTCATATCGGCGATTTTTATGTTGTTTTGCTTTAAATTCGGCCATAAACCGCATGGGCGTTGCCATTACTCTGGTCAACCAAGCGATTTTTGGCCAGCTTCATGGAAAAGGTTACCAAAACCATTACTTCAAAGTGATCCGATACCGAAGCCGTGATTTACTGAAATTAATGATTGGCTTTTGTCCGTTGCAAAAGGTCGTGCAAATCCACCAAAACTATCGGCAACTGGGAAACGAAAAAGGGATCGTCGACTTTTCAGACGGTTCCTGGTCCGGCAATAATCGTTAAACCGGCATCAAATTTTATGGATCAGGGAACCAGGCCATGCTTTACCGCCAGAGCGGCAGCCTGGGCCCGGTTTGCTGCGCCCAGTTTGAGTATACAGGCACTGACATGCTGCCTGGAGGTGGACGGGCTGATCACCAGCCGATCGGCGATCTCCTCATTACTCAATCCTTCGACGATCATCGCCAATACCTCCAGCTCCCGTTTACTCAAATCATGCCCCGGTTTTAGCGGAATTCTTTTCATGCGGAAGAGTGCATTCGTGGCTTCGGGTGCCAGGGTGGATTGCCCGGCATAAGCCGAGCGAATGGCATCTGCGATCGTGTCGATGGGCGCGTTCTTGAGAAGATAGCCAATTGCGCCTGCCTCCAATGCTTCCTGGATCAGGTCATCCGTTGGGAAACTGGTCAGCATAATGATCTTCACCTGTGGATACTGCTCCAGGATCGCCCGTGTGGCGAGGATGCCATTCATACCTGGCATCTGGATGTCCATCAGGATGACATCGGGCATAGTCTGGCGCAGGCAGGCCAGCGCTGCCTGGCCGTTTTCCGCCTCACCGGTCAGTTCCAGGTCATCAAAGACCGGCAGCATTTTCTTCAGACCGCCGCGCACGATCGGGTGGTCGTCGACGATCATCACTTTGATCGTTTTGGACTTCATCATATTCTACTCAGCCTCCCGTTCTGTCTGTCCAGGTGATGGCGATATCTGTCCCATGACCGGGCTCACTATAAATCTGCACATCGCCGCCAATCCCTTCCGCCCGTTCGCTCATGATTCTAATTCCAAAGTGATCCACCGGCAGATCAGTTGAGTCGAAGCCACAGCCATTATCCCGAACATGGATCTCAACCGTACCCGAATCTGCAAGCAGAGAAACATGGATCTCAGTTGCCGCGGCATGGAGCATCGCATTGTTCAAAGCTTCCCGGGCGATTCGATAAAGCGTTACTGCCACGTCTTTTGGTAGCTTGGAGATTGGCATGGTCGACAAGCCAATCGTGGCGTTCGTACGCGCCCGCGCCGCCTCCACCAGTGTGACCAGCAGCTGGTCCAAAGTCTGGTCTTGTAGTTCCCCGGAACGGAGCTCGATTAGCATGGATCGCATCTCGGCCAGTGCACCGCGGATCAAGATGTTCAGCTCTGCCATATACTGGCGGGCGATCGCCTGGTCTTTCTCAAACATGCGCGGGGCAGCTTCTGCAAGCACACCGGCTGTAAACAGGGTCTGGGTGACCGAATCGTGAAGGTCACGTGCCAGTCGGTTGCGTTCCTCCGCTGTGATCAATGCCTTGGACTGCTCGAAGAGCCGGCTGTCCTCGATTAATTGAGCGATATCAAGCGAAAAGATACCCAGCAGGTTGGATTCTTCACTCGTTATCGTCCTGCCCTCCTCAAGCACTTCCAATCCCAGGAACCCGAACACCTGCTCGCGCAGGAGAAGGGGCACAAGAACAATTTCTTGAATCTTGGCTACCCTGGTATGGATGCCAATTGGCCCGCTCATTAAGTCAAGCTGCTCCTTTGCTAGCAAGGCGAGCTTGCCTGGTGCCTGGAGCGAAGCAGTCAGAAGTCCCCCGGGGAGCGCTGTGACCGAATCGGTCAGTTCCAGCTGGTTTTCACTGCGACAGGAGTGGGTCAGGATCTTTAAGTGCTCCTGGCTCTTATCCAGCTCTGCGATGAATGAATCCTGGATGGCAAACAGGCGATTGATGATTTCGATGATCTTTTCGTAGATATCGGTGAAATCAGAAGAACGGGCCATGGTCTCCGTGACGAGGACAATGGCCGACATCCACTCCAGGCGCAC
>JBLMZU010000643.1:0-11323 GCA_050258995.1 Bacteroidota bacterium | reverse complement strand
TCGACTTTCTGAAGATGGATGAGCAGTTCGCCGGGACAAGCTGCCCTGCTAATCATAACGATGCCAGCTCACCCGAATCGAAGCTGGTTGGCGCAGCCATCCAAACCGTACCAGACCTGGTCGCCACCACCAACCCGCAAAATTACATTACGACAGACGATGGACCCTTCTTAATTGAAAATGGTTCTGCCGATTGCAACATCCCTCCTGCCCAGAATAAAGATTTCGCGGATGCGCTTGGCAAAGTGATCGGCACCGACAAGGTCCAGTATGTATCGATACCAGGTGCCGCACACGGCGGCAGCCAGTTCGAGACGGCTGAGAACCTGCAGCTTGTGGTTGATTTCCTCAATAAATATTTGAAATAAGCTGTTTGAAAACAAAGGGCTGTCCGGATCATCCGACAGCCCTTTTGTTTTTCATTTGCTTAGGAGTGAATATTGTTATCGTCAATATCGCGTCTGCTTCAATCATCCTTGATGGCCGATACAAACACACCCAGCAGGGCGATACCGGCTGCCACAAAAAAGGCCTGTCCAATCCCCGCATAAAAAGATTCAATCCCGCCCTGGGCCAGATGCGTGGTAAAGATGGCAGCTGCCAGGCCGATGCCCAGCACCATGCCAAAATTGCGCGCGGCTGCCTGGACTCCAGAGGCAATTCCCTGCCTTGCCCGGGGTGCGGATCCCATCAACGCACTGGTATTGGGGGAGATAAAGATGCCGGTCCCCGCGCCGGCCACGGCCATCGCCAGCACAACCAGCCAGAGTTGCGTCTCCGGACCCAGACGCGAAAGCAGAAACATTCCCACGGCCAGAATGCCCATACCGATCATACCCGGGAGACGGGACCCGACCCGGTCCGATAACGCGCCGCTGATGGGCGCCGCGATCGCCATGATCACCGGCTGGACCGTCAGGAGCAAACCGGCCTGGGCGGCATTCATCCCCCGGCCCTGGATCAGGTAGAACGGCATCAAAAAGGTGATGCTGAAAACACAAATGTAATTCAGAACGGCGTTGGCCGTGGAGGCTGAAAACAACGGGATGCGGAAAAGGTTCAGATCCAGCATGGGAGCCGGGGAGCGCCGCTCGATCCCGATAAAGATCGCCGCGAAAATCACTGCCCCGATTAGCATTCCGAGTACGGGAGCAGAGGACCAGCCCCAATCAGCGCCCTTGTTGAGACCCAGCATGAGCAGGGTCAAAGCCGCCAGAAAGGTGACGGCGCCCGGCACATCGAACCGTTGCTGGCTCTCTGAGGCTGCATCCCTGGGGATGAAGAGCATACTGAGAATAAAAGCCAGCGTTCCAACCGGCACGTTGATGTAAAAGACCGTGCGCCAGCCAAAGGCATGGGTAAGCCAGCCGCCCAGGGAAGGTCCAACGGTCAATCCCAGGTAGGTCATTGTGGAGATCAGCCCGAAGGCGCGGCCGCGCTGTTGGGCGGGAAAATTTTCGGTCACGATCGCCGGGGAGTTGGATGCCAGCATCGCGCCGCCGATGGCCTGCAGTCCGCGGAAGGCGATCAGCACCATGGGCGTCCAGGCCGCACCGCACAGGGCCGAGCTGACCACGAATATCCCGAACCCCCAAATGTAGATGGACTTGTGTCCGCGTAAATCTCCCAGGCGGCCAAAGGTGAGCAGCAGGCCGCTCAGGACCAGCAGGTAGACGGTCACCACCCATTCGACGGTAGCGACATTACTGTTGAAGAATTCGCGGAGGATGGGCAGAATCGTGTTGACCACGCTCCCATCCAGGGCGGTCATGAACGTGCCGGTGCCGATGGCGATCAGCACCCACCACTTGCGGTCAATTTTTGCAGTTGTTTGAATATCAGGGTTTGTCATAACAAATGTGTGGCTGTAATGCAGTCTGGATTGGATTTCTGTCGCTCGATCGAGGCAGATGATAAAAGAATTATAACAATTGGATCAAAACCGGACGCGTACGTTTCCCTGTCAAATGTCATGACAACCCTGAAGGGTCCTTTTCATTTGGCCCCCTATGCGATCAGGACGGTTTCACCAAGTGGATTTGGAAATAATTCTCAGTGGCAAATCGTACAGGTTTCGGATAACACCGTTTTTCTTGAATGCAGTAATGTTTAATTAGATACCGTTGTCTGCTGCCATTTTCTCTATAAATTCAATAAAGGTACTGGCTGCTTTGGGAAGTTTTCTGTTTTTCAAGTGGACCAGGACAATATTGCATTCGATGTCTTCCAACAGGGGAATGGCAACGACGTCCGGAGGCCGGTAGTATTCGTAAATTTTTACCGGCATCAAAGCCAGTCCAATGTTTGTTCCCACCAGGCCAAATACGCTGACCTTGCGGTGACTGGAATAGAAGATGGTCGGTTCGAAGCCAGCCTTACCGCATTCATCCATGATCAAGCGGTGCAAGCCTGTTACTTTGTCAAAAATGATGAAATTATCGTTTGCAAGCTCTTTGAGAGAAATAGACGAGCGGCCGGCGTGCCGGTTTTTTTGAGAGGCCACCACCAGCATCCTATCCCTGCAGATTTCCAGGCTCGCGTAGTGATCATGGTCCAGATAATTGTGCCGGGTGAAGACCAGGTCGAAGCGGCGCTCATCCAGGGCAGGCAGGATGTTCTGGCCATCGAGCTCTTCCAGATTAAAGCGGAGGGCCGGATGCAGATCCCGGAATTGAGCGATCGGGTTTGTGATCCCATACTGGGTCAGGACAGGAATGGCGGCAACAGAGAAGGAGTCCGTTTCGGATTTGTACCCATCCAGCTCGACCACCATGTCCTTATAGGCAGCGTCAAGCTTGCGGGCGTGTTTCAAAAACGCCTCGCCTGCTTCCGTCAGGAAGACCTTCCGCTTGCTCCGATCAAAAAGGGAGACCTGCAGTTCCTTTTCCAGGGCGATGATGATCTTTGACAGTGAGGATTGGGAAATATAGTGTTCGTCGGCCGCTGCCGAAAAACTGCCGGTCTCGACGATGGACAGGAAATACTGGATCTGGCGAATGTCCATACTTTACCTTGAACTATTCCATTTTGGAATGGATTGTAACATGAAATGAATTGCTGTCGCATCGCCACGGATGTATGCTAGGATTACGGTGCTGTAGAAAACTCTCCCCGAAAAAATAGATTGCCTTTGCCGATTTATCCATCGTGCCGTGATTGAATCTTTCGAGATCGGTGCAGAATGAGTTAGTTCCCTGTGCAGTGATGGGGAGAATCTGGAACAGGAGCTTTGGATTTGCATGGAAATCGATGAAAAAAAGGATCCCCCGGCGCTCGACGTTGATGTTCAAGTCCCCATGGCAGATGTATCGCATGTCCGGCGCAAGTCTCTTGATCTGCCTTATGCCAGTTTCTCTCCCTCTCAAAAACTGGATATCTATCTGCCTGACGAGGCGGACGGACCTTTTCCAGTAATCCTGCTGATCCATGGCGGGGCGTTTGAAATGGGTGATAAGGCCGATATTGAGGTGCTGCCTTATCTAAAGGCACTGGCGCGCGGCTATGCTGTGGTCAGTGTAAATTATCGCCTGAGCGGAGAGGCGGTTTTTCCAGCCGGATTGCAGGATATTAAAGCTGCCATCCGTTGGGTGCGTGCCAATAGCAGTCACTATTCTCTTGACGGCGAGCGGATCGCGGCTTGCGGCAGTTCTGCTGGCGGAAATTACGCTGCCATGATCTGTCTGACTGCCAACGTAACCGAGTTCGACGATCCAAGCTTCGGCAATATGGAATATCCCTGTAATGTACAGGCGGCAGTGGATATGTTCGGTCCGACCGATTTCCTGAAGATGGATGCACAGCTGGATGAAAACGGTTTCGGTCCCGGGGGACACGGAGAAAGCAATTCTCCTGAATCCAAACATATCGGAACGAAGATCTCCAACGCGCCGCTAAAAGTTGAACTTTCCAACCCGATGACATACATCCATGAACGCATGCCACCGCTTCTGATCCAGCATGGTCGATTGGATGCGCTGGTGCCGGTCCAGCAATCCATCATGTTTGTGGAGAAGCTTGAAAAATATGTCGATCATGAACGCTTTGCATTTGACATTATGGAAGGAATGGGCCACGCTGATCCACTCTTTTTTACAGATGAAAACATGAACAGGGTGTTTGCATTTCTTGACAAGCATCTCAAATAAAGTGGTTATCTGTAGTCAAAACACAATACATGACGATTTCAATCCACACGTTATCTGATGCTGATCTTGAAGCAGCGGACGGCATTTTAAGTTCTGCATTTCAACGGGCGGAGAGCTGGCAGCCAGAGCTCCGCCTTTTTCAACGCCTGCAGCCGGATGGAATCTTCCTTGCCAGCAGGGATGGAATTCCGGCCGGCATGGTCGCTTCGATCATTTATTCCGATTATGCCTTTGTGGGCCTGATGGGCATTCACCAGGATTCCCAAAGACAGGGACTCGGTCTTGCCTTGATGGAACATCTGCTTGGCTGGATGGAAGAACAAAAGGTCCCGCTCGTCAAGCTGGATGCCAGTCCGGCCGGACAGCTGCTTTACGAGAAACTGGGATTTGTTCCGTTCGGTGAAGTGTACGTCTTCCAGCGATCGACCAGTCAGTTGGATGTTCAGCGCGCAAAAGGAATACAACTCCTCACGCCTCAGCACCTGGACCGGGTGACGGCCGCCGATATCCAGGCCTTCGGCACCGACCGCAGACGGTTGCTGCGCGCATTCCTGGAGCTTTATCCCGGGCGCGCATTCCTGTCGCAGAATGAGCAGAAGCAGGTCACAGGTTATCTTTTTGCCCAGACAAAACGCATCGGACCCTGGGTCATGACGGGCGGCGACGCAGAACAATTATTGAACCTGGCCTTATCTCTGCCATTCAACGGGCCGGTCTCGGTGGTGACGCCGGCAGAGAATACCCACGCAGTTTCTCTCCTGCAGGAATTTGGCTTCCAAATCACGCGAGTAAATTGTCATATGGCCTACGGACCGAGGCCTGTCATGGGACAGCGCGAAAAGGTCTACGGACAGACCAGCCTGTCCTTTGGTTAATTCGATTAATCCATATCTCGCCATCCTGACTGCCATTCGCTGTTCTCAGCGGATTTCCCGGCTCGCAGGCTAACCTGGAAAAGATGGGAGTTTCTCCGGGCCCGAACCACCTGTAAATTCTTTTCCAGCACAAATTCATCTCTGTTAGAGATGCTACAATGGCCCTGGGATGCGATATGAAGACGCAAATGCCTGATTGAGTATCAAGATCGACAGCCAGGCAAATCTCCAGCCGTCCCCATGGGTTAAGCTATCAGGAATGTCATTGTTTTAAATTTATGGCGATATTGATTTATCCCGGAAACGAAAAGGTTATAGGAGCTTAGAGTCAGTTCACATGGATGAAAAAATCAGCTTGGACTTTGCCACCATCTCCAGAACATTGAAAGCTTTCCCTTTCCCCGAAGTGGACCATGTGGTCGGGATCGCCACGGGAGGCATCGTACCTGCCAGCCTGATCGCTCACCAGATCAACCGTCCCCTGAGCCTGATCGATATCAACTACCGCGCCCGGGATAATTCCCCGCGCTATCCGAGGCCGGTGCTGCTTTCCTGTCAGCCTCTCCCCGTGGGAGGGCAACGCGTCCTACTGGTGGACGAAGTTTCGGTTACCGGAAAAACAATGGAGTTTGCCAAAACCTTTTTGACAGAGCATGAAGTCATCACTTTTGCCTTGAAAGGAAAAGCTGACCATGTCCTATTTCCTGAGATCGCGTTCTGTGTCAACTGGCCCTGGAAGTTGGAGGGACAGGGGTGATCGAAAAGGTTTTACAGAACCATCTCGCCCGTTATCCATCGCTGCAAATGCAGGACCTGTACAAGCTCCTGCACCAGGCCGCGCTGGCGAGCGAGCACGCCGTATCCGACCGCGGATCGGTGGAACGCTGGCTGACCCGCGAGCTGGCAGAAATGGCGGAAGGCATTCCGGAACCGTTAATCGATCCAATCTCACCCAATGGCGAGATTGTCCGAATTCATTTACGCCCTTATGTGGCAGCAGGACATGATGCCATGAGGCTGTTGGATGCATTTATCCGTACCGCCAATGACCATCATGGTGATGTTCGATCCCTGCAGCAATACTGGCAGGATGCGGTCAGGATGAGCATCTTTCCCGTTTCTGAAATGAATGATTTTTTCCCGGGATTGAAAGCAAAAGCTTTTCCCGCGGTCCATCACTCCGCGGAATACGAAAAACTTTATAAGCCTGCGTATCGCGTGGTCTCCCTGGCGCTATGCCCGGAGCTGCGGTTGTAAGCCAGGCAAAAACCTTCCTACTCATCCGTATCCTTAAATTAAAACAGCCACCCACTTTCCATGCGTGGCTGTCGTTTAAGACAATTTAGTCATCCATGTGCTTGATGATCGCGTCGCCGAACTCGGAGCACTTAACTTCGGTGGCGTTCTCCATCAGGCGGGCAAAGTCATAGGTGACGGTCTTGGCTGCCACAGCGCCTTCCATGCCCTTGATGATCAGGTCGGCCGCTTCGGTCCAGCCCATGTAGCGGAACATCATCTCGCCGGAGAGAATCACCGAGCCGGGGTTGACCTTGTCCAGGTCGGCGTACTTGGGCGCGGTGCCGTGGGTCGCTTCGAAGATGGCGTGACCGGACTCGTAGTTGATGTTCGCGCCCGGGGCGATGCCGATGCCGCCCACCTGGGCCGCGATCGCGTCTGAAATGTAGTCGCCGTTCAGGTTCATGGTGGCGATCACATCGTAGTCTCGCGGGCGGATCAACACGAACTGCAGGGACACGTCCGCGATGGAGTCCTTGATCAGGAGCTTTTTCTTCCACTGACCGTTGCCATGGGTGTCCCAGAGCTTCAGGGCTTCCTCCACTTCGCATTTGATGTCATTCTGCTGGGACGGACTCATCATCTCGAAACCGGGATCGATCATCCTGGCGTTCGCTTCCACGCTCAGGTCGGGGTTGGCCTCCTTATTGCCCAGGATCCAGCTCTCGCGCTCGGTGACGATCTCATTGCGGAACTCGCGCTTGGCCAGGACATAGCCCCAGTCCTTGAAAGCGCCTTCCGTATACTTCATGATATTGCCCTTGTGGACCAGGTTTATGTTCTTGCGCTTGTTTGCCAGCGCCCACTTGATCGTGGCACGGACAAGGCGCTCGGTCCCCTCTACTGAAATAGGCTTGATCCCGATTCCGGCCGTATCCGGGAAACGGATCTTTTTATATTCCTTGGGAAACGCTTCCTTGAACATATCCTTGAACTGCTGGTTACCTTCGGTGCCATAGGGGAACTCAATGCCGGTGTAGATATCCTCCGTATTCTCGCGGAAGACAATCATGTTCACATATTCCGGGTGCTTCATGGGGGAGGGCACGCCGTTAAAGTAGCGGATCGGCCGCTGGCACACATACAGGTCCAGGAGCTGGCGCAAGGCAACGTTCAGGGAGCGGATGCCGCCTCCGATCGGAGTCGTGAGCGGACCCTTGATCCCGACCATGAATTCGGTGAAAGCCTCCTGTGTCTCGTCAGGCAGCCAGGTCTGAAACAGCTTGAACGACTTTTCGCCCGCGTACACTTCCATCCAATGGAGTTTGCGTTTTCCACCGTATGCTTTTTCCACCGCGGCATCGAAAACCCGCACCGAAGCGCGCCAGATGTCACGGCCTGTGCCGTCGCCCTCCACGAAGGGAATGATCGGATTATCGGGAATCTGAAGGACTCCATCCTTGATCGAGATCTTTGCCCCACCTGCAGGTACTGTTACATTTTTGTATGCCATTGGGTGTCTCCTTGCATGATGATACGCGGGATTATAACATCCTGAATATCACCAATCTTAGTGACAAATATCATGAGATTTGTCCATACTTCGGTCTACTCCAGGATTTTCTGAGATATTGCTCTTGACACATCTTTAAATCGTTGTAGAATTCGGCCCAATGTATCGACATCCCCACCGCAAACGATTGTTCCATCCGCACCTCCCTGGGATGATTGTTTCTGTTTTTGAAGACGAGAGTCGCTTTTAGCGGCTCTCTTTTTTTAACTCATCCCGGTCCCTTTCCCGCAGGGAGGGGAAAAGTAAAAGGAGAATTTCATGGCAACACTGAGCAAGGATACTTCATCCCCGGAGGTCTTCGGTTATCTGCCCGATGACAACCCGCCCAGGGGCGCGATGCTGAGCCTGGGCTTCCAGCAGTTCCTGACGATGTTCCCCGCCACGGTGCTGGTCGCGATCCTGACCAAGTTCGATGTGGGGGTGACATTGCTCGCCTCAGGCCTTGGCACGATCGTCGCGCTGCTGGTCACCAGGCGCAGGATACCCATGTATTACGGATCTTCGTTTGCATACATTGCGGTCATCATCACGGTCATGAACAAGTTTGCGCCGATCTGTTTCAATGACCCGGTTCAGAAATATTGTCCCGAGGGGGTCCGGATCGTGCAGGTCGGGATCGTCCTGACGGCTGTGTTCGAGATCCTGATCGGTCTGCTGATCATGCGGATTGGAAAAGCGGCGCTCGACCGGGTCCTGCCGCCGATCATCACCGGCTCGATGGCCATCGTGATCGGCCTGGGCCTGGCGAATGCCGCGCTGGGGAATGCAGGCAACTGGGCCTCTCCTGAAACAGCAGCCAAATCCTGGACGGTCGCATTCATCACCATGTTCGCAACCATCATGTTCTCCGTCTATCTACAGGGCAGGGGCTTGATCGGCATGCTGCCAATTTTGCTCGGCGCGATCTTTGGATATCTGGTTGCCATCCCGTTTGGGCTGGTCCAGTTTGGAACTGTTGCCGGTGCTCCCTGGTTTGACGTTCCAAAATTTACGTTTCCCGCCTTCGGCAACCCGCAGGCCTGGGGATTTGCCCTGAGTGTGGCCCTGATCTTCATTGCGACGGTGCCTGAATCCACCGCTCATCTGTATCAAATGAGTCTCTACATCGATGAGCTGGCCGGGGAATTGAAGCGCAAGCCCTTCAACATCAAGGAGCTGATCGGCCTCAACCTGATCGCCGATGGCTCGGATGATATCGTGGTCGGCATGATCGGCGGGGCAGCAGGTACCAACTACGGCGAGAACAACTCACTGATGGCGATCACCCGAAATTACTCCACTGCGGTCTTGATGACGGCAGGCGTCCTTGCGATCTTGATGGGCTTCTTCGGTAAACTGATCGCGCTGGTGAATACCATCCCGGCAGCTGTCGTCGGCGGATTGAGCATTTACCTGTTCGGTGTGATCGGCATGCAGGGGATCGCGCTCATCCAATCGGAGAAGGTCAACCTCTTCGACCCGAAAAATCTGGCGATCGGCTCGGTGATCCTGATCTGTGGGATTGGCGCCAATCTTTCCCTGCCGAACGGGCTTTTCCCATTCCCCGTCCCCTACCTGTTCCCGACCGGGATCCCCGCCATCGTCTTCGCTGCCCTCCTCGGCATCGCGCTCAACGCGGTCTTCCTGATCTTCAAAACACCCGCGGTCCGCGGCGGACAAGCAGAATAAGAAGAGTAAGTTGTAGATGGGGATTGGGCGTGAGACCCGCGGCCAATCCCCATCTACAACCCGCTCCGGGCCTGTCACGAAGGTTATAATCTCCCCCATGGTTACATCCCTGTTTATTTTCACTCGGATTGTCTCCAACCCATTATCCAATGTCTTTCAAAAGAAATTAACGGGGAATTCCGCCCGTCCGGTATTTATTATCCTGGTCACGTACATTCTGCTGGCGCTAGTGATGCTGCCTGTTCTTTTCCGGCTCCCGCCGGTTCATCTGGGAGCTTCCTTTTTTATAAATATGTTCCTTTGTGTGCTGCTGGCCATTGCAGGAAATACCCTGATCGTTGCGGCCCTCCGGCTCACAGACCTATCCATCCTTGGGCCGATCAATGCTTATAAATCCATCCTCAGCCTGCTGCTCGGCATTTTTATTCTCGGCGAGATACCCACCCTGCTGGGAGCCGCAGGCATCCTGCTTATTTTGCTGGGCAGTTATTTCTTTATCGATCCGGCGCCGGCACAAAAGGACAGGAATAGAGTCGCCTTATTATTCAGGGACAGGGGCGTTCAACTTCGGCTGGCAGTCCTGGTCCTCTCTGCCACAGAGGCAATTTTTTTAAAGAAAGCCCTGCTCTTATCCTCTCCGCTGATCACTTTTATATTCTGGTGCATCCTGGGTGCGTTCATTGCCATGATCTTCAGCCTGTTTTCGCTGAAGGCGGATATCAAGAGCGATCTCAGCACATTCAAGCAGCGGACATCCACATACCTGCTGCTGGCACTGACAACCGGCTTAATGCAGCTCTCCACGCTCTATGCCTTTGGCGTGCTTCAGGTGGGTTATTCGCTGGCACTGTTCCAGACTTCGGCATTGCTCAGTGTTTTCTTTGGCTATAAATTCTTCCGTGAGCAAAATCTTGCACGGAGGTTGTTGGGAGCGTCCGTGATGGTCATGGGCGCAATTTTCATCGTTACTTTTGGGACAAGATCCTAAGATGCGACCTCTGGTCGCTTGTAATAACGCAAAGGAAAAGGTTGCATAGAAATGATACGACTCCCCGGTTTGATCGATCCCCACGTCCACGTCCGCGAGCCAGGGCAGACTCACAAGGAGGATTGGGATACGGCCACCCAGGCCGCGCTGGCCGGTGGTGTGACCACGATCCTGGCGATGCCGAATACGAAACCGCCGATCTTTGACGCTTCGACTCTCGACCTGGCCCTGGAGGCTGCCCGCCAGAAAGCGCGTTGTGACTACGCCCAGTTCGTGGGCGCAGGTCCCGGCAACGCGGACATTCTTCCGTCGCTAGCACCAAAAGCCGCCGGGATGAAAATGTACCTGGATTCGACCTTTGGGGAGCTGCGTCTCGACGACATGACCCTCTGGCAGCCGCATTTTGAAAAGTATCCCAGGGATTATCCCATCGTTTTGCATTCAGAATCCAGGACCATGGCGGCGGGGATCCTGTTCGCCGCGCTCTACGACCGGCCTGTCCACATCGCGCACATTTCGCTGCGAGAGGAAGTGCTTTTGATCAGGGCAGCAAAAGAGCGCGGCATCAAGGTGACCTGTGAGGTCTGCCCGCATCATTTGTTCCTGACCAGGGATGACATCCCTGCCATCTCCCACGGGCATCCCGGCCGCGGCGAGGTACGACCCAGGCTGGCAACGAAGCAGGACGTGGAGGCCCTCTGGCAAAACATGGATGTCATCGACTGTTTTGCCACCGACCACGCGCCGCACACCATCGAAGAGAAGGACTCCGATAATCCACCGCCTGGCTTTCCGGGCGTGGAAACGCTGTTGCCGCTATTGCTCACGGCGGTGGACG